>JBBIVG010000142.1:0-8289 GCA_037439865.1 Nevskiaceae bacterium | reverse complement strand
GTGTCCACCCAGATCGAGGCCATCGCCTTGTCGTCGGCGACGCCGCGCGCGTAGAAATATCCGTTCTCCTCCACGAGCGTGAACGGATCGCGCGTCCAGTCCTCGCGCTTCGCTTCGACCACGTCGATGTGCGCGAGCAGCAGGATCGGCTTCGCCGATGCGTCCGTCCCTGGCAGCACCGCGACGAGCCCGCCTTCCTTCGGGTGATCCGGCACCGCAAAGAGATGGATGCCCGTCTCCGGCATTCCTGCCTTGCGCAGGCGCGCAGCCATCCGGTCGGCCGCGAGGGTGCAGCTACCCGACGACAGCGTGGTGTTGGTCTCGACGAGTTCGCGGAAGAGCTCGCGGTAGGCGACCTGGTCCGGGCGCAAAGTCGAGTCCGCATGGACCGCGGTCGTGAACGACGAAAGCAGGGCGATCGAGGCGAGGGCGACAGGGAATCGGAAGTTCATCGGGTGGCGTGTCCTGGGAGCGAACGGGTGGAATGAAAGGCGCCATCCTACCAAGCCGCGCGGTCCAGGCGAGGGACCGCCGGGGCCGCTACAGCAACTGGAACAGGATGATCACGAGCCCGACCATCGACACGGCGAAGACGAGGCTGCGGATCCACGTGATGCCGAGGATGTAGATCGCCGCATACGCGACCCGACTCCAGAAGTAGATCGCGGCACCAAGCGCCGTCGTCGCGTTCGCCTTGCCCGAGACGTGCGCCACGAGCACGAGGACTGCGAAGAGCACGAGGCTCTCGAGGATGTTGCGGTGCGCCCGCTGGGCCCGGCCGAGCCAACCCTTGCCATCGACCGGCGTCTCGCGGTTGCCGGCCAGCACCGACAGCGGAATCATGAAGCTGGCGCCGCCGATGACGATCAGCAACTGCACCATGGTCAGGGCTGCGGCCCACACCAGATATGTCAGATCGGCGGTCATGGAATGTCCTCCCCGTGCGGACCCCTCGCCCGCAGCAGGCGACACTCTACTCCTGACGCACGTTTCCGCGGAAAACGTTGCCGCCTCCGGCTTCGGGGCGGTCGCGCGACCGGACCGCCCCGCCGCTCCGTCCCTGGACCGCCAGCGCTAGGCAGCCTTGCCCCTGGCGATGGCCTGCACGTCGGCGGCCGACAAGGCCTTGCCGCCGATTGCCCAGTTGCCGCCTTCGAACTCCTGGATGCGGACCGTGGTGACGCCCCGCATGTTCTCGCCCTCGACCTCGATCATGGCGGCGGTGACCTTGTCGATCATCTGCTGCTTCTGCTTCGGGGTGAAGACGTCCTTGATGACGTCGATCGTGACCATGGGCATGGCATGTCTCCTTCAAGCTGAGAGTTTCGAATTGAGGTGGTCGATGACCGCGCACATCTCCCGGGTCGGGCTGAATTCGACGGCCTCGTAGTCCTCGTCGACCCAGACCGTGTGCCCGGGCGGCCAGTAGTAGACCTCGCCGGCACGCACGGTCTCGACGCTTCCGTCGGCGTAGCGCACGTGGATGGAACCCTTTAGGACGGTCCCCCAGTGGGGGCACTGGCAGAGGTTCTGCGGCATGCCTTCGAGCAGCGGCGTCGCGTCGGCACCCTTCGGGAAGCGGATGCGCGCGACGTTGAGTTCCCCCCAGTCCGCGGCCTGGATGCAGACCTCGCCGGCCTGGAGCCGCACGGGCAGCTGGGATCGGTTGTGCTTCACGGTCGTCTCCCTCCTGGCTGCCGGCAGCGGAGACATTCCGGCGCCGGTGGGATCATTTCAGCCGGAGCGACGGCCCGATGCTTGCAGGTTCCGTGGATTTTTCATGTAGATTTCTGGGCGACCGCATGTGACTGCTCTATCCTCGGGCCCATGATCTACCGGTTCGGCGATTTCGAACTGGACATGGCGAAGGTCGAACTGCGCGCAGGCGGCGAGCCCTGCCCGGTCGAGCCCCAGGTGTTCGCCCTGCTCGCGTTGCTCGTGGAGAACCGCGACCGCCTCGTGTCGAAGGAGGAGATGGTCGAGAGGATCTGGGAAGGTCGGGTCGTCTCCGATGCGGCGGTGGCCAGCCGCGTGAAGTCGGCCCGCCGGGCGCTCGGGGACGACGGCAAGGCCCAGCGTTTCATCCGGACCATCCATCGGCAGGGCTTCCGCTTCGTCGCGGAGGTTGGAACGGCGCCGAGCGCGTTCGTCAGCGCGCCTGCGCCCGGCCCGTCGATCGCCGATGCGGCGGCGGCGGACTCGGCGCTCCATCTCGCCGATCGCCTCTCACGACCCTCGGTCGCCGTACTGCCTTTCCGGCTCATCGGCGCGGAAGGACCGTACGCCGCGATCGCCGATGCCCTGCCCCACGACCTCATCACCGAGCTCGCACGCCTGCGCTGGCTGTTCGTCACCGCGCGCGGATCGTCGTTCCGGCTCCGCGCGCCCGATGCGGACGTCGGCGAAGCCGGACGATTGCTCGGCGTACGCTACTGCCTGACCGGCACGGTGCAGGTCGAGGGTCGCAATCTCGCCGTGACGGTCGATCTCGTGGACACCCGGGACGGCGGCCTCGTCTGGGCGGACCGGTTCACGGGCAGCCTCGACGACGTGCACGCGGTGCGGGGTGCGATCCGCTCGCGGATCCTCTCGGAGCTCGAGATCCAGATCCCGCTGCACGAAGCCGCGCTCGCGCGACTCACCGTGACCGAGAACCTCGACGCGTGGTCGGCGTACCACCTCGGGCTGCAGCACATGTATCGCTTCAATCGCAAGGACAACGCGGCTGCCGGGGCCCTGTTCTCGCGCGCGGTCGCGCAGGATCCCGGTTTCGCGCGTGCCCACGCGGGCCTGTCGTTCGTCCACTTCCAGACCGCGTTCATGCACCACTCGGACGACCTGGCCACCGAGATCGATCTCGCGCGCCGGTTCGCGCACCGGGCGCTCGAGCTCGACGCACTGGACCCCTTCTGCAATTTCGCGATGGGACGCACGTACTGGCTCGTGGGCGACCTCGAGGGCGGCCTCGCCTGGCTCGAGCGCGCGACGGCCCTGAGCCCGAACTACGCGCAGGGGCTATATGCCCGCGCGTGGACCGAGACGCTCGCCGGTCGCGGCCTCGTGGCCCGCGCGCACGTGGACGTGGCGATGAGGTTGAGCCCGCTCGATCCGCTCTATTACGCCATGCTCGGCACCCGCGCCCTGACGCACATGGCGGCTGGCGAGGACGCGGAAGCCGGTGTCTGGGCCGAGCGGGCGGGACGTTCGCCTGGCGCCCACGTGCTGGTCGCGATGATCGCCCTGGCGGGAAATGCCCTGGCCGGCAACGACGCCCAGGCCCGCTGGTGGGCAGCGGACGTGCGCGAGCGCAACCCAGCCCTCACGGGCGCGGATTTCTTCCGCGCGTTCCCGATGAAGTCTGCGGACACCCGGGCGCGCGTGTCCGCGGCGCTGGCCCGCTTCGGCTTCTGAAAATCGTGCCCCGATCGCCCCGCCGGAATGGCCTGGGGCGCATTCCGCCCCCACTGCGGGGATCAACGAATGCACGGCCGACCCGCGGCCGTTATCCTTCAGGAGGTTTACCTGACCTCCAAGGACCTCCCCATGGAAGCCTTCAAGCTGCTCCTAACGACCGACGTCGGACTGCTGAGCCTCGGCGTCATCCTGTTCATCATCGTCATGGCCGCCTACCTTTTCATGCACTTCCGCAAGCTCATGAACGACAAGCCCGGCAAGGAAGGCTGGGAGTAGGCGCGCCCGCCCGCGAGGAAAGGATCACATTCCATGAAGACCCGCATCACCGAGCTCTTCGGCATCGAGCACCCGATCATCCAGGGCGGCATGCACTTCGTCGGCTTCGCGGAGCTCGCCGCCGCCGTGTCGAATGCCGGCGGACTCGGCATCATCACCGGCCTGACGCAGAAGTCCCCCGAGGCGCTCGCGAACGAGATCAGCAAGTGCCGCGCGCTGACGAACAAGCCGTTCGGCGTGAACCTCACGTTCCTGCCGACGGTCACGGCACCCGACTACCCGGGCTACGTCCGGGCGATCATCGAGGGCGGCGTGAGGATCGTCGAGACCGCGGGCCGCAACCCCGAGCAGGTGATGCCGTTCTTCAAGGCCGCCGGTGTCAAGGTCATCCACAAGTGCACCTCCGTCCGACACTCCCTCAAGGCACAGTCGATCGGCTGCGACGCGGTGAGCGTGGACGGCTTCGAGTGCGGCGGTCACCCGGGCGAGGACGACATCCCGAACTTCATCCTGCTGCCCCGGGCGGCGGAGGAGCTCGACATCCCGTTCGTCGCGTCGGGCGGCATGGCGGATGGCCGGTCGCTGGTCGCAGCCCTCGCGCTCGGCGCCGACGGGATCAACATGGGCACGCGCTTCATCGCGACGAAGGAAGCGCCCGTCCACGAGAACGTCAAGCAGGCGATCGTGGCCGCGTCGGAGCTCGACACGCGCCTCATCATGCGGCCGCTGCGCAACACCGAGCGCGTGCTGCGCAACGCGGCAGTGGACCGGCTGCTCGAGAAGGAGAAGACGCTCGGCGGCAACATCCGGTTCGAGGACATCATCCAGCAGGTGGCGGGCGTTTATCCGCGGATCATGCTGAACGGCGACATGGACGCGGGCGCATGGTCCTGCGGCATGGTCGCGGGCCTGATCCACGACGTCCCGACGGTGAAGGAGCTGATCGACCGGATCATGCGCGAGGCCGACGAGATCATCACGCAGCGCCTGCGCGGGATGGTGGCCGGCTGACCGCATGGAACGCACCGAGCGCTTCTACCGCATCCAGCAGCTGCTGCGGAACCGCCGCTTCGTCGGCACCCAGGAATTCCTCGACGAGCTCGAGGTGTCCCGCGCGACCTTCAAGCGCGACCTCGAATACCTCCGGGACCGCTTCCACGCGCCGATCGTCTACGACCCGGAGCACGAGGCTTACCGGTTCGACGACAAGGTCGAGGACCGCGCGGCCTGGGAGCTGCCGGGGCTGTGGTTCAGCGCGGATGAGCTTCGCGCGCTGCTCACGATGGACCGGCTGCTCGGGGACCTCGAGCCCGGCGTCCTGTCGGAGCTGGTCGGGCCGTTCCGCAAGCGCCTGAAGGAACTGCTCGCTTCCGGCGAGCATTCCGCCGACGAGGTGGCGCGGCGCATCCGCGTGCTGACCATGGGCGCGCGCGAAGTCGAACCCGCGCATTTCCGAACGCTCTCGACCGCGCTGCTCTCCCGTCGGCGCCTGAAGATCCGGCACAACCGGCGGCAGGAGGGCGACATCCTGGAGCGCGAGGTCTCGCCGCAACGGCTGGTGCACTACCGCGACAACTGGTACCTCGACGCGTTCTGTCACAAGCGCCAGGCGCTGCGCACGTTCGCAGTGGACGCGATCGAGGCAGCGGCGGTGGTGGACAAGGCGGCGAAGGACGTGAGCGAAGAGCAACTCGAGCGCCACTTGGCGAGCGGCTACGGGATCTTCGCCGGGGCCGAGACCCAGGAGGCCGTGCTGCTGTTCAATGCCGTGCGCGCGCGATGGGTTGCGCGCGAGACGTGGCACCCCAGGCAGGACGGCAAGCTGCAGCTCGACGGGACGTACCTGCTCAGGTTCCCGTACTCGCGCGAGCCCGAACTCGTGATGGACATCCTGAAGTACGGCGCCGACGTCGAAGTGCTGTCGCCGGAGCCGCTGCGCAAGGCCGTGGCCGAGCAGCACGCAAAGGCGGCGAAGCTCTACGCAAGCTGACGACTCGGGGTCACGCACCCAGGGCAGCCAGGCTCTCCCGCAGTTGGCGCATTCCTTCCTCGAGCCCCACGCGCGGCGTGTAACCCAGTTCGCGCCGGGCCTTGTCGCCGACGAGCGTGCACTCCCGCGCCATCACCATCGCGGCGTGACGCGTGAGCTGGGGCGTACCGCGCAATCCGAACGAACGCCACGTCCGCTCGAGGACCCAGGCCGCGGTGGCCGCGAGCCAGTACGGCACCGACTTCCCCGGCAGCGTGACGCCAGCCGCCTGCGCCATGGCGCCGATCATCTCGCGCAGCGATCGATCACCATCGTCGAGGACGAAGTACGCCTCGCCGGCGCGCCCGCGTGTGAGCGCGAGTTCGATCGCGTCGACGAGGTTTCCGATGAACGTGCTGGAAGTAAGCGCCCGGCCGTGATCGATCCAGGTCCACTTTCCGGCCGTGGCCATCTCCAGGATGACCGGCAACAGCGTCTCGTCGCCCGGTCCCCAGATGAACCTCGGCCGCAGCACCAGCGTCACGAAACCGCCGGCGGCATCGTTTGCCGCCCGGACCGCCTGCTCCGCCAGCGCCTTCGTGCGGCAATACGGATACGGGCTGTCGAGCGCGAGCGGATAGCTCTCGTCCACGCGGTGCAGCGCCTGCCCGTGGACCAGCGCGGCCTCCGTTCCGATGTGGATGAAGCGCTGCACGCCCGCCTCGCGCGCCGCCTGCAGCATGCGACGCGTCCCTTCGACGTTGATCCTTTCCCATGCGTCGGGCGGACCCCATTGCTCCACGAAAGCAGCCGCATGGATGACGACCACGGCACCGCCCATGTGAGCTGCCGACACGTCCTCGAGACTGCAATGCACCGGCTCGGCACCGGCAGCGCCTACCTTCGCATCGCTGGCCGGGGATCGCGACATCGCACGGACCCGATGGCCGGAGGCGACCAGCCGCTTGATCGTGGCTTGCCCGACGAAGCCCGAGCCGCCGGTGACGAAGATCTCCACCGCCAGCCGTGCTACTTCATCGAGTGCAGGCCGAACATGTTGCCTTCGGTATCGACCGCCAGGACGATGAACCCGTACGGGCCGATCGACATCTTCTCGCGGTGGACCTTGCCGCCCGCCCCGGCGACCCGCGCACCTTCCACCGCGCAGTCCTCGCACTCGAAATAGACGAGCGTGCTGTTGCCGCCCGACGGCACGCCGGGGATGCGGGACAGCGCTCCGCTGATTCCCCTCCCTTCCTTCACGGGCGGGAAACCCCAGTAGTCGAGGTCGCCCGCGTTGATGCGCTCGAGCGCATTACCGAGCACCGCCTCGTAGAACCGGCGGGCTCGATCCATGTCCTGCACGTAGATCTCGAACCAGGTGACGGGATTGCCTGACATCTTTCTACCCCCTCTGCGTGTGTCGTCGTCAGGCGACGCGCTCGATCCGCGCGGGCACGTGCTTGTGCCACGGCGTCCCGGCGAGGAAATCGCGCATCGCAATGTCGGTCAGCTCGTTCGGAGCCACGCCCACGCGCACGAGCTTGCCGTTAGCCGCGTGGTAATCGAGGCCCTGCCCGTTCGGCAGCGAAACGTGGCCCGGCTGCATGACTGGCGTCACTTCCGCGACCACCTCCGCGCTGCCGCGCCGCGTGCTGAGGCGCACGAGGTCACCGGTCTTGCAGCCGATGGCCTCGGCATCGGACGGGCTCAGTCGCAAGGTCCCGAAGGCGCCCTTGCGGTGCCAGGCCGTGTCGCGGACGAGCGTGTTGCTCGTATCACTGCGACGCTCGCCGGCGGACAGGATGTACGGATACTCGGCGTCCTTCGACAGGCTCTCCCGGTCGATCCGCTCGAGCTCGGGCATCAGCTCCGCGAGATACAGGTTGATGCGGTGACCGGGCAAGCCGATCGCTTGCCAGCTGTCAGAGTACTCACTGTCCGCAAAGACGAGTCCCGAAGGGCTCGACAGGATCGCGTCGAACAGGCGGTTGCCCGCGCTCACGGGTGACCCGCCGAAGCCCGCACGGGCCGCCGCTTTCGGGCTCGAGCGGACGAAGAGCTGCGCGATTCCCCACAGCGACGCTGCGGGCTCGAGGCCCTTCGGCAACGTGGGACCGAGCGTCCGATACAGTACGACGGACGCGTACTTCACAATGCGTGGATTGCGCGACGAGGCCCAGGCGAACACCAGCGCATAGGCGGTTCGGCCGAACCGCGCCGCCCGCCGCAGGAAGCTGTAGTCGCGCTCCGCCAGCTCGCCCATCGCTTCGATCAGTCGAGCGTGGATTTCCGCCTCGGGCAGCGTTCCCGGCCGGGGCTCGAACAGTGGGTGGCGAAGGTGAAAGCCATTGCGCGGGAACTCTAGGTTGAAGAAGGTCGCATCCACCTTCTCGAACTGGCTGCTCGCGGGCAGCACGTAGTCGGCCTCGCGGGCGGTCTCGGTCATCGCCACGTCCACCACGACGCTCAACTCGAGCGCGCGCAGGGCCTGCCGCATGCGCTGGCTGTCGGCCAGCGAGTGCACCGGGTTCGAGCACTCGATCAGCATCGCCCGGTAGCGCTTCGGGTGCTCGGTGAGGATCTCTTCGGGTATGACGTTGCACGGGATCAGGCCGATGATGATTTTG
>JBBIVG010000141.1:0-8361 GCA_037439865.1 Nevskiaceae bacterium | reverse complement strand
CGTCGATGTCGAGGAACGACATGTGGCAGCCGAAGCAGCCGGCGAGCGACGTCGTGGCGACCTTGAGCTTGCGCCCCGGAACGTCAGTCACGTGGCTTCTCCAGCGGGCGCGGTGCATCGACCAGGGCCTGCGCGCTGATGGGCGAACGGTCGAACCGTCGTTCGCCGATCGGCGTCGCGAACCCGACGCGCTTGCGCAGGATCACGCCGACCGGGCAGACCGCGACGGCCTTGTCGGTGACCTTCACGTCGGTATCCGCCAGCCGCCCGGACTCGGCATTCACGATCAGGTGCTTGCCGAGGCCGCGGCCGGCGAGCGAGAAGACGTGCTTGCCATCCACCTCGCGCGCGGCTCGCACGCACAGCTCGCAGAGGATGCAACGGTTGAAATCGAGGAGGATCTCGGGGTGAGAGGCGTCCACGGGCCGGTCCGGAAACAGGTGCCGGAAGCCCGCGGTCATCACCCCGAGGTCGTAGCCGAGCGCCTGCAGCAGGCAGTTGCCGCTCTTCTCGCAGGACGGGCAGAAATGATTGCCCTCGGCGAACAGCATCTGCACGAGCGTCCGCCGCAGGTCGTTGATCTCCTCCGTGTTGCTCTCGACCTCGGTCGCCGAGTCCGCGGGTGTCGTGCACGTCGCCATCATCCGTCCGTTCACGCGCGCGGTGCAGACCTTGCAGCTGCCGTGCGGCGTGAACTCCGGGTGGTAGCAGAGGTGCGGGATGTAGCGTCCGGCGGAAAGCGCCGCCTGCAGCACGGTCTGCCCCGGATCGAAGGGCACCTCGACGCCGTCCAGGAGGAATGTGGGGCGTTCGTTCACGGGTGCGTCTCGAGGTGTGCGGCCGCGTCGTCGCGGCCGGTCATCTGCCGCGCCCGTGCCAGCGCTCCGTCCACGTCGAAGGCTGGCGTGAAATCGAGCGACCGCAGCTTGCGCTCGTACGCCGGGCGGAATCGCTTCAGTGTGTCGAGGATTGGATTGCAGGCCGTGTGGCCGAGGCCGCAGTGCGCCGACATCATCAGCACGTTGTTGAGCCGGCTCATTTCCGTGAGCTCGTGCTGCGTGCCGTTGCCCGCGTGGATCTTGTCCATCGCGGCCACCAGCATCGAGGTGCCGACGCGGCACGGCGTGCAGAAGCCGCAGCTCTCGTGCGCGAAGAACTGCGCGTAGTTGCGCGCCACCTCGAACATGTCGCGGCTCGCGTCGAACACGGTGAACGCACCGGCCGTGGGCAGGTCCTCGAACGCGATGCGGCGGTCGAACTCGGTGGCGTCGATGCAGATGCCCGAGGGACCGCTGATCTGCACGGCCTGCGTGTTCGCGGCGCCGCAGTCCTCGAGCACCTGGCGAACGGTGACGCCGAACGGGTACTCGTACAGACCGGGCCGGGCGACGTCCCCGGACACCGACAGGATCTTCGTACCCGACGACTTGAGCGTGCCGAGCGCCCGGTACCAGTCGCCGCCGTGCACCGCGACCAGGGCGGCCGCGCACAGCGTCTCGACGTTGTTCACGATCGTCGGTTGCTGCCGGTAGCCGTTCGTGACCGGATACGGCGGGCGATTGCGCGGCACGCCGCGCTTCCCCTCGAGCGACTCGATGAGCGCGGATTCCTCGCCGCACACGTACGAGCCCGCGCCGACGTGGATCCGGATATCGAAGTCGAACCCGGGCTGCCCGCAGATGCCGGGGCCGAGCAGGTTCGCCTGCCGCCGACGCTCGAGCACGGCCTCGAGCGACTCGAGCAGGTAGCGATATTCCCCGCGCAGGTACAGGAACCCCTGGCTCGCCCCGATCGCGTAGGCGGCGACGGTCATGCCGTCGAACACCAGGTTCGGGTGACGCGTGAGCAGCACGCGATCCTTGAAAGTTCCGGGCTCGCCTTCGTCGGCATTGCAGACGACGTAGCGCGCGAGGCCGGTCGCGTGTCGGCAGGCCTCCCACTTGATGCCCGTCGTGAAGCCCGCGCCGCCGCGGCCGCGCAGGTTCGAGCGCTTGATCTCCTCGAGCGTGGCCACGGGACCCTGCGCGGCCCCGACGTAGGTCTCGCGCCATGAACGATCGTTCGCCGCCCGCTCGGACCAGCCGCGCGCGCCGCGCTGCAGGGCCGCCCGGATCGGGTCGCCCGCCTTGAGCGCGTTGCCGAGCAGGATGTCGGCTCGGCGCAGGTTGTCGTGCACAGCGAAGAGTTCCGCGGGCCACTCCGCAACCGGGGTCCGCGCGAGGATCAGGTCGCCGAGCTTCTCGATGCGCTCGTCGGTCAGCGCCGGGATCGCGTGCCCGTTCACGAGCAGCGCCGGGCCCTGGTCGCACATGCCGGTGCACGACGTTCGATCGACGCTGACCAGGCCGTCCTCCGAGACCTTGCCGGGCTCGACCCAGAGCCGGTGACAGAGCTTCGCCGTGAGGCGCTCGCTGCCGGCCATGCGGTCCGTGACGTTGTCCGAGAAGAGCAGGCGGTATGTTCCACGCGACTCGATGTTGAAAAGCGAATAGAAACTCGCGACGCCGCGCGCCCGGGAGTACGGGATGCGCAGGAAGCGGGCGATCGCGACGAGCGCCTGCTGCGGGAGGTGGCCGATGTCTTCCTGCACCTCGCTCAGGACCTGCACGAGGCTCGTCGGATCGTGGCCCCAGCGCGAGACGATGCGCCGCACCCGGGGCTCGAGGTCGGCGATAGCGTCGGTCGAGGCGTTCATGGCGATGGGCCGCGGCGGCTCGTCCGCCGGGCTGGACGGGACTCTACTCTGCCGCTCCCCGCCTAACATTGCGGAAAGTCGCGCCGAATTTCGCGGCGCGCGATCAGCGCATGACGGCGCGTGACAAGTCCTGTATGCGCCTGCGCAATTCCGGAACCACGTCACGCTCGAACCAGGCATTGACCTGCAGCCAGCGCGTGTTGCGCGGCGATGGATGCGGGAGAGGCAGGAACTCGGGCAGGTATTCGCGCCAGGCGTGCACCGTTTCGGTGAGCGTCGCCTTGCGCCTCGCACCGAGGTAGTACGCCTGCGCGTATTGCCCGACGAGCAGCGTGAGACGGACGTCCGGCAGCAGCGCGCGGAGTTTCGGGTGCCACAGCGGTGCGCATTCGGGGCGGGGCGGGAGGTCGCCCGAGCGGCCGCGCCCGGGGTAGCAGAGCCCCGCCGGGATGATCGCGAAGCGCCGCTCGTCGTAGAACGCGTCGCGATCGACGTCGAGCCACGCTCGCAGTCGGTCGCCGCTGGGGTCGTTCCACGGAATGCCAGTGGCGTGTACGCGCGTGCCGGGCGCCTGGCCGACGATGAGAACCTTCGCACGCGTGTCGGCGCGCAGCACCGGGCGTGGTCCGAGCGGCAGATGCGGCTCGCACACGCGACACGCGCGCACTTCCTCGAGCAGCTGCCTCAGCCGGTCCTCGCCGCGCCCCATCGCCGCAGAATAGGGGACATTCACCGATTTCGAAAATCGGCGCCAAATCGGTGCCTGGCACCGAATTTCACCGAATCTCCGGCAGTGGCGGAATTGGCGAATGTCCCCTATTTTGCGCGCATGCGAGCCGTCTTCCTCGATTACGCCACCGTCAGTATCCACGACGATCTCGATCCGGCTGCGCTGCGACGTGCGCTGCCGGGGATCGAAATGCGCGACTACACGCGGCAGGACGACGTGGCCACGGCGATCGCGGGACGCGAGGCCGTGCTCGTCAACAAGCTGCGCATCACCCGCGAGACGATGGAAGCCACGCCGTCCCTCGAGCTGGTCGCGCTCGCGGCCACGGGCACGAACAACATCGATCTCGTCGCGGCAGCCGAGCGCGGCATCGCCGTCTGCAACCTGCGCGACTACTGCACGGCCTCGGTCGTGCAGCACGTGTTCGGCGTCCTGCTGCTGCTCACGCAGAGGCTGCGCGAGTACGACGCCCTCGTGCGCTCCGGGGCGTGGCAGCGTGGTGAGCAGTTCTGTCTGCTTGACTACCCGATCCGCGAACTCGTGGGCCGCACGCTCGGCATCGTCGGCTACGGCGCGCTGGGCAAGGGCGTGGCACGGGCCGCATCGGCATTCGGCATGCAGGTGCTGGTCGCGAATCGGCCCGGTGGCGAGCGCCAGGCTGGCCGGATCGACCTCGACGATCTCCTGCCGCAGGTGGATGTGTTGAGCCTGCACTGCCCGCTCGGCCCCGCCACGATTGGCATGATCGGTGCCGCGCAGCTCGCGCGCATGAAGCGCGACGCCGTGCTGATCAACACCGCCCGGGGCGCGCTCGTCGACGCGGCGGCGCTGGCCGATGCGTTGCGCAGCGGCCGCCTCGGCGGCGCAGCCATCGACGTGCTCGCGCAGGAACCGCCGGTGGACGGCAATCCACTGCTGGCCGGCGACATACCGAACCTGGTCGTCACCCCGCACATTGCCTGGGCCGCGCGCGAGGCCCGACAGCGCTGCCTCGACGAGATGGCCGCCAACGTGGAGGACTTCCGGCGCGGCGGTCGGCGCGGACGCGTGGTATGAACGAGGCGACCAGCGATCGCGGGGAGCGCGCCCCTCACTCGTTCCCGAGATTCATCACCTGCGCGGCCCACTTGAGCACCGGCCGCACGCGCGGCGAGACCAGGGCCATCGCCTCGTCGTAGTCCACCCAGCGGAACTCGCTGTGCTCGGGCCGGCCGAGCTCCGGGTTGACCGGGAGCGAGATGTCCTCCCGTTGCGTGCGGGCGATGAAGTAGCGGGCGACCTTGCCGCGACTGTAGGGGCCGGTCTGCGTCCAGGACTCGCCCCACGCGAACTCGAGGTCGTCCACCAGCGATTCCTCCCGCACCTCGCGGATGGCCGCCCCGAGCGGTTCCTCGCCGTGCTCGACCATGCCCTTCGGGAAATCCCAGTGATTGAACGCCCGCAGCAGCAGGAAACGCCATCCCTCGGCCGAGGGCCGCACGACGACGACGCCTGCCGAGAGTCTCGAGGTGCGCGGGGTCATGGTCGAAGTATAGTGGAAAGGACCGCTGATTCACCGGATGGATTGCATCAGCTCATTTCATAGACTTGAGCTATCATGCCGGCATGAACCTCCGCGACCTCCGCTACCTCGTGGCCCTCGCCGACGAGCGTCACTTCGGCCGCGCGGCCGAGCGCTGCTACGTGAGCCAGCCGACGCTGTCGGCGCAGGTCCGCAAGCTCGAGGAGTACCTCGGCGTGCCGCTCGTCGAGCGCCAGCCGCGGCGCGTCACGCTCACCGAGGCCGGCGAAAAGATCGTCGAGCGGGCGCGCCGCCTGCTGCTCGAGGCGGACGCCATCGTCGAACTCGCGAAGACCGACCGTGACCCGCTGTCGGGCGCGCTCAAGCTCGCACTGATCCCGACCGTCGGGCCGTACCTGCTCCCGCACGTCGCGCGCCGGTTGAAGCGCGACCTGCCGCGGCTGAAGCTCATGCTCTACGAATACCAGACCGCGCCGTTGCTCGAGCGCCTGCGGGCCGGCGAGATCGACATGGGCATCCTCGCCCTTCCCGTGCCGCTCGACGGGCTCGAAGCCGAGCCCTTGTACGACGAGCCGTTCACGCTCGCCGTGCCGGCCGGGCATCGCCTCGCGGACCAGGAGCGCGTCAGGGTCGAGGACCTCAAGGGCGAGGCGCTGCTGCTGCTCGAGGACGGCCACTGCCTGCGCGACCAGGCCCTCGAGGTCTGCAGCCGCGTCCGCGTGCAGGAGGAGCAGGACTATCGCGCGACCAGCCTCGAAACGCTGCGACAGATGGTGGCGGCCGGCCACGGCGTGACGTTGCTGCCGCAACTCGCCGTCGATTCGCCCGTCGGGTCCGCACGCGGGTTGCGCGCAAAGCCCTTCGTGCGCCCGGCGCCGGCGCGTACCATCGGCGCGGTGTGGCGGAAGTCCACGACCCGGACCCCGGCCATGGCGGCGATCGCGGCGTCCATCCGCGCCGCCATGAAAGAGGAGGCGAGGAAATGATGACGACCACCAGGCGGACCCTGGCAGTGATCGCGCTGGCGTCGCTCGCTGCAGTCGCCGTCGCGGCCGACGCGCCCGTCGTCACGCAGGCCTGGGCGCGCGCGACCGCTCCCGGCGTGGACGTGGGCGCGGCGTACATGACCATCGACGGCGGCTCGAAGGACGATGAGCTGGTCTCCGCGAGCACGCCGCGTGCGTCCATGGTGCACCTGCACACTGTCGAGGAATCGGGCGGCGTCGCGAAGATGCGGGCCATCGAGGGCGTGGCGATTCCTGCGGGCAAGCGCGTGGTGCTGGCCCCCAAGGGCACGCACGTCATGCTGATGGGACTCGCGCAGCCGCTCGTGGCGGGAGAGAAGTTCCCGCTCGCGCTTCGTTTCGCCAAGGCCGGGGAGCGCACGGTCGACGTCCTGGTCCATGGCGCCGGGGACGACGCGCCAGCCGCCCCGCCGCCGCGCTGAGCCCCGGGCGAACGATAGATCCAGCCATGCCTTCGCGCGCGGCGCTGCCGCTGCACCGCCTGCACGACGAGGACATCGAGCGTCTGCTCGCGAGCGGCGAGCGAAGGCAGGAGCTCTCGGCGCTGTTCGGCGCCAAGGGCTATCGCGAGCTGAGCGATCTCGCGCGGCAGGCCGACGCGACCCGCACGCGCGGCGGGCCCGTCACCTATGTGTTGCCCGGCCTCATGGGCTCGCGGATCGGCACCCGCGGCCGCCTGCTCGACGACGTGCTGTGGCTCGACCCGATCGAGGTCGCGGCCGGACACCTTACGCGACTGGCGCTGCCCCGAGGCCGGCATCTCGCGGCGCTCGGCGTGATGCTGCTGAATGCGCTAAAGCTCAAGTTCTCGCTGCAGATCGCCGGCTTCGACGCGCGCTTCCACGCGTATGACTGGCGTTGCAGCGTCGAGCGCCTGGCCGACGAGCTGAACGCGCGCATCGTCACGGAGAATGTCCGCGACGCGATGCTCGTCGGCCACAGCCTCGGCGGCGTGGTGTCCCGCGTCGCACTGGCGACGGACCCCGGGCGCATCGCCCGCGTGATCCAGCTCGGGGCACCGAATGGCGGATCGTTCGCGCCGGTCCTCGCGCTTCGCGGCGTCTACCCGACCGTACGCAAGCTCGCCGCGCTCGACCTGCGTCACGACGCGGAAGACCTCGCGCGCATCGTCTTCCGTACCCTGCCCTCGCTGCACGAGCTGCTGCCCGATGCCGCAAGCGCGGGCGGCGCGGACCTGTTCGACGCGGCGAACTGGCCGGCCGACGAGTTGCGTCCCGTCCCCGAACTGCTCGCCGATGCGCTTGGCGCAAGGAAGCGATGGCCCGCGCAAGACCCGCGCTGCCTGCACGTGATCGGCGTACGCCAGGAGACCGTGGTCAGGGCCGAACGGCGCGGCGCGCAGTTTCATTTCCACTATTCGACGGACGGCGACGGGACGGTGCCGCGCGTCCTCGCCGAGATACCGGGTGCCCGGAACTGGTACGTCCCCGAAGCGCACGGCGGGCTTCCGAACAACGGCCGGGTGATCTCGGCCGTCGTGGACCTCCTGCGCGACGGCTCGACGGATCGCCTGGCCGAAGCATATCGGGCCCGTGCACGCAGCCTGCGGACCGTGCCGGAATCCGTTTTGCGCCGGGTCGCGCCGCACAAGGTGCGCTGGCAGGAGCTGTCGCCCGACGCGCGTCGCCGTCTGCTCGAGCCGGTGGTGTCGCCGGAATTCCACGGCGGCGTCGCGCGCGACGCACTGCGCGCCGGGCCTCGGCCCGCCGGCCTCGCCGCAGCCGGGTCGAAACGGCCCATCGAGATCCGCCTCAGCCGCGGCAGCATCGCCGATGCGAGCGCGCGGGCCCTGGTGCTCGGCGTGTTCCGCAACGTCGATCCCGCGGGTGCGGCCATCTCCGTGGACGAGCGTCTCAACGGTGAGGTTCGGGATTTCACCCTGCGCCGCATGTTCTCGGCCCAGCTCGGCCAGGTCTCCATCCTGCCGGGCTCCCGCAATACGCTGCTCGCGGAACTCGTGGTGTTCGCGGGCCTCGGCGACTTCGACGACTTCGGTTCCGACGACCCCGCCGACTGGCGCGGCGGCTTTCCGTCGCACCCGCACCGCGGGATCGAGACGATCACCTACGTGCTCGCCGGCCGCGTCGACCACGCCGACAGCCTCGGTCGCGAGGGCTCGATCGCACCGGGGGACATCCAGTGGATGACCTCCGGCAGCGGCATTCTTCACGAAGAGATGCCCGTGGTCAGGCCCGAAGGCATTTCGGGGTTGCAGCTTTGGCTGAACCTTCCGGCCCGGGAGAAGATGACCCGGCCGAAGTACCGGGATCTGCGCGGGGATCAGCTCGAGACCCACGTCACCGACGACGGCGCGAACATCCGCGTGATCGCGGGCGAGGCCGAAGCGAGTCGCACGAAGGGACCGGTG
>JBBIVG010000140.1:0-8451 GCA_037439865.1 Nevskiaceae bacterium | reverse complement strand
ATCGGACAGACCGGCGATTTCTCGTTCCTCCGCCCGGAGGACCGTGTGGAGACGAGCCGGGGCCGGATCGTGATCGACCCCGGGCCGACGGACGAGGTGCACCTCGCGCGCATCCTCGCGGTAACCGGCGGACGGGTAGACCGCATCCTCTGTACGCATTCGCACCCGGATCATTCGCCCGGAGCGGTCCCGCTCAAGGAGTTCACCGGAGCTGTCGTGTTCGGCCTTCCCGCGCCCGACGACGGCCACCAGGATCCGACGTACGCACCCGACGAAGGTTGGCGTGAGGGCGCCACGGTCGAGGACGACGATCTGCGCCTGAACGTGCTGCACACTCCCGGCCACGCCTCGAATCACGTGTGCCTGCTCGGCGAGGCCGACGGACTGCTGTTCACCGGCGACCACCTCATGAGTGGCTCCACCGTGGTCATCCTGCCTCCGGACGGGTCCATGCGCCTGTACCTGGAGTCGCTGCGAAGACTGCGCGAGCTGCCGGTGCGCGACCTGGCGCCGGGTCACGGCTCGCTCATCAACCAGGGCCATGCGGAGATCGACCGGGTCGCAAGGCATCGGCTCGCACGCGAGGCCAAGGTCGTCGCGACGCTGCGGGCGCGTGCCGCTGCCACGCTCGACGAGATCCTTGCCGACGTTTACGACGACGTGCCGCGCTTCATGCACGCCGTTGCGCGCTTCTCCCTGCTGGCGCACGCGATCAAGCTGGAGGAAGAGCGGCGTGTGCAGCGAGACGGGGAAACGTGGACGTGGATCGGCGAGTGAGTCCGGCCGTCCTGGCAACCGGGTCGCGTCTGCGCGCCATCGAACTGCACGACGTGAGCGTGCGCCTCGGGCGTCACTGGGCTCTGCGGGACGTGTCGTTCACCGTTCGAGCCGGTGAGCGATGGCTCGTGACCGGGCCGAACGGCTCGGGCAAGACGGTGCTCCTCAAGCTCCTGCGCGGCGAGATCTGGCCCACGCCCACGGGTCGCGAGCGCCGGTGCTTTCGCATCGGTCGAAGCTGCGAAGACCAACCGCTCGAGGCGCGGGCGCGCATTGCCTACCTCGGGCCCGAGCGCCAGGACAAGTACCAGCGGCACGAGTGGAATCTCCTCGTGCGCGAGGTCGTGGGCACGGGCCTGTTCGACACCGACATACCGCTCGATCGACTGGGCACGCAAGAACGGCGCGCGGTCGACGCAGCGCTGCGCAAGGTCGGTCTTGCCGGGCTGGCGGAACGCCGATTCCTCGCCTTGTCGTACGGGAAGCGCCGGCGCGTGCTCCTCGCGCGGGCGCTCGTGCGCCGGCCAGACGTGCTCCTGCTCGACGAGGTGCTGAACGGCCTCGACGCAGCGTCGCGACGCGCGTTCCTGGCCCGGTTGCGCATGGGCGTGGATCGCCGGGTCGCCTGGGTTCTGACGACTCATCGCGCCGGAGACGTTCCCGGCGACGTGACCCACATCGCGCGCCTCGAGCGCGGACGCATCGTCGCAGCGGGCCCGGTCGGCGTGGAAGGCCGCGCGATCCGGCCCAGGTTCCGGATCAATGAACGCCGGGGCTCGCGGGCGAAGCTCGAACCGACGCGAGCCGCCGTCGAGCCGACCGACCTCGTGCGCTTGCGAAATGCGACCGTGTATCGGGACGGCCTCCCGGTCTTCTCGCGCCTGGACTGGACGCTGAAGCGAGGCGAGCACTGGTGTGTCACCGGTCCGAACGGCTCGGGAAAATCCACGTTCCTGGCGCTGCTCTACGGAGACCTCTCGCCGGCCGTCGGCGGTGGCATCGAACGGCCGTTGCTGCCGGCCGGCACGCCAATCGAAGACTGGAAGCGAGAGGTCGGACTCGTCTCGCCCGAGTTGCAGGCGACTTATGCCGCGACCGCCTGCACGGTCGAGGAGATCGTGGCGTCGGGCCTGCACTCGAGCATCGGGCTGAATGCTCCGCCGACGCGTGCGGAATCGACCGCGGTGCGACGTGCGCTCACCCGGGTCGGTCTGCTGGACTTGCGGCGGCGACGTGCGCGCGAATTGTCGTACGGCCAGTTGCGCCTCGTATTGTTCGCCCGCGCGACCGTCGCAGCCCGAAGGTTGCTGCTGCTCGACGAACTGTTCGACGGGCTCGACCTGCGGACCCGCACGCGATTGATGCACATGCTGGATCGGGTCGTTCGCGACGGCGCGCAACTCGTCCTCGCGACGCATCACCGCGAGGACTTTCCGCGGTACGTTCGCCGGACTCTGGAATTCCGCTTACGCCGGGCACCCCTCGTCGCTGGTTGAGTCCGCACTGGCCCCGATTCGCCGCGGTGTTCGAGCGAGTGCTAGTATCGCCCGACAACAAGGGACGTCATGACCTGCCTCATCGCACGCGTGAAAGTGAAGCCCGGCCGCAAGGATGACTTCGAGCGGCTGGAGCGCGAGTTCTCGCGACTCGAGCACGAGCGGCAGCCGGGCACGCTCGTCTACGACGTGCTCCGTCAGCGCAACGACCCGCTGTCCTGCGTGATCTACGTGAGGTTCCGGGACGAGGCAGCCTACAAGGCACACCAGGCCACGGAGCATTACCAGCGGCTCGTGCCGCAGATCCTCGAGACGCTCGGCGAGCAGGTGGACGTCGAGATCCTGGACCCGATCGGCTAGAGCGGCAGTTCGGCCTCGAAGACGATCACCGCGTCGCCCGTCACCTGCACGCTGGTCGCGCGCTTGCCGGCCGCCGCGGTGACTTCGACGTCCACCCTGCCCGGCCGGTCCACGAAGCGACCCTGGTGGCCCGTGAAGCGTGCCTTGCCGCCCTCCGCGGAGAGCAGCCCGTTGCTCAGCAGGTAGACGCCGAGCATTCCGTGTGCGTTGCCGCTCACGGGATCCTCCGGCACGCCGATCACGGGGCAGAACATCCGCGCCTCGGTCGTCAGCGGGTCGCTGCCCGGGACCACGGCGAACACGAGGAATCCGTCCGCGCCGACGTTCGGGGTGAGGTGAACGAGCGCCTCCATGTCCGGGCGCATCGTCTCGAGCGTCTCCGGCGACTGCAGCCCGATCAGGAGCCTTGAGTTGGCGCGGCTCATGACCTGCATCGGGCAGGCCGGGTGCAGGCTCGCGGAGCTGATGCCGAGCGCGTCGAGCACCGGGCCGCGGCGCTCCTCGGGCACCACCGGGCCGAAGGTCGCCGGGCTCTGGTGAATCGAGACCCGCAGCGCCCGGCCGCGCCCCTTGACCTCGACTTCGTAGATGCCCGATCCCGATTTCTGGCGCACCTTGCCCTTCGGTGCGCCGTGGGCGATCGCGCGGACGTAATGGGCGGCGACCGTGGCGTGCCCGATGAACGCGACTTCCCGGCGGGGGGAAAAGAACCTCACCTCGACGTCGTAGTCGGGCGAATCCGAGCCCAGCACGAAGGCCACGTCCTGGCCGGCGACCTCCCGCGCGATCCGGCGCATCTCGTCGTCGCTCAGGATCTCGGCGTCCAGCACGACCACGGCCGGGTTGCCGCAGAAGCGGTCACGGGTGAAGGCGTCGACGTGGAACAGGCGGCACTTGCGGTCTGGCATTTCTCTCGCGGGTCCCATCCGGGGGATGCGCATTAGTCCCCAGAGGCGATCCCGCGTCAACAGCGCCCGCTCGCGGCACCCGGGCCGGGCGGCTATACTTTTCGGCACCTTGGGGTGGCCTGAATGGGCCTGAGATGCCGGCCGCGGCGCGTGCCGCTCACCGGCGAACCCGTCGAACCTGATCCGGTTAGTACCGGCGTAGGGAGCAGGTGACGTGTCCGCCAAGCCGATAGTTTCTTCAGCAGAATCATTCTGTTGCGAGCGTTTTCGCAACTGGGCTGTAATTGCGCTCTCAATTGCGCTGAACCTCCGCCCCGGCGCAGCCCAGGCCGACGACGTCCGGCCGCTCGAGGAGATCGTCGTGACTGCGTCGCTCAGGCCGCTGCCGGCCAGCGAGCTGCCGACGAGTGCCACCGTGCTCGACGCGTCGGCAATCCAGTCGGCCGGCCTGCAGCATTTCGCGGACGTCCTCGGGCTCGTGCCCAACCTGAACTGGTCGGGCGGTACGTCGCGGCCACGCTATTTCCAACTGCGTGGCATCGGCGAACTGGAGCAGTACCAGGGGGCGCCCAACCCGTCGGTCGGCTTCCTGATCGACGACATCGACTTCAGCGGTGTCGGCATGCCGGCAACCTCCTTCGACGTGCGGCAGGTCGAGGTCCTGAGGGGGCCGCAGGGCACGACTTACGGCGCAAACGCGCTCGCCGGACTCATCAAGGTCGAGACCAACGACCCGCAGGTCGAGCCCGAGCTCACCACGGAGGTCATGGCCGGCAGGGACGGGCTCGCGGGCGCGGGTGTCGTGGCGGGCGGCGCCCTCGGCAGCTGGGGCGCGTCCACCGATTCGGCGTGGCGGGTGGTGGCCCAGCGCACGCGCATCGACGGCTTCCGCTACAACAGTTACCTCGACCGCAACGACACCAACGACCGCGACGAGACTACGCTCCGCGGCAAGCTGCGACTCAACCTGGCGGACGGCTGGCGGGCGGACGTCACCGCGATGTACGTGGACCTGAACAACGGCTTCGACGCGTTCTCGCTCGACAACCAGCTGCGCACCCGCTCGGACCAGCCGGGCCGGGACGAGCAGCGCTCGATCGGCGCTTCGGTCAGGATTGCGCGAGACCTCGGGCCGGTCGAACTCTCGAGCATCACGTCGTACGCCGACTCGAACATCGTCTATAGCTTCGACGGCGACTGGGCCAACGACCCGTACTGGGGACCGTACGCGCCGTATGATTACTTCTCGCACTACGACCGCCAGCGCGGCACGCTCGCGGAGGACCTGCGCGTCACGAGCGATTCGACGGCGCGTCACGACGGCTTCGGCTGGCTCGCCGGCGTGTACGCGCTGCGTTTCGAGGAGGACGGGCTGCAGCGGGACTACTTCGAAGCGGACCTGCTCAATCCGCCGCTCAAGAGCACCTACGACGCGACCAACCTCGCGGCCTACGGCGAGGCCGAGTGGCGCATCGTGGATCGCATGACCCTGTCGACCGGGCTGCGCGTCGAGACCCGTTCTGCCGACTACAACGACAGCCATGGCGCGTCGTTCTCGCCCGTCAACACGATGTGGGGCGGGCACGTGTCGCTGACCGGCGACCTGCATGGCGACAGCACGTGGTACGCGACGCTCAGCCGCGGCTACAAGGCCGGCGGCTTCAACATCGGCCAGTACGTCCCGCCCGACCTGCTGGAGTTCGACCCCGAGTACCTCTGGAACCTGGAGTCGGGGCTGCACCTGCGCGACGCCGCGCACGAGATCGAGGCCGACGTGTCGGTGTTCTACATGTGGCGGGTGGACCAGCAGGTCTCGCAATCGTTCCAGCTCGACCCGGGCGATCCGCTCTCGTACGTCTTCTACACCGACAACGCCGCGCGCGGACGCAACTACGGGCTCGAGGCGACGGTGAGCTGGCGCGCGCGTCCGTCGCTCCTGCTCGGCGCGACGCTCGGATTGCTCGGCACGGAGTACCTCGACTACCGGTACGGCGATCGCAACCTCGACGGGCGCGAGCAGGCGAGCGCGCCGCCGTACCAGTACTCGGTGTCGGCCGAGTGGAATGCCGGCCGCGGCTGGATGGCGCGCGCCGACGTGAACGGCTGCGCGTCCTTTTACTTCGACACGAGCCACGGCCAGAAGTCGAATCCGTACGTGCTCGTGAACCTGAAGACCGGATACCAGTCCGACCGCTGGTCGATCTACGCCTGGGGTCGCAACGTGTTCGATGAGGTGTACGCCGTGCGCGGGTTCTACTTCGGGCTCGAGCCGCCGGACTTCGCGAACAAGCTGTACATTCAGCGCGGCGATCCACGGCTCGTCGGTGTTACGTTCACGTGGTCGCTGCGGTAGCTCTATGGCCCTGCGGTTTCTGGTTCGGGTGTCCTTCCGCGGGACGCCGTGAATCCGTCCCTGGAGGCTCCGCGCGCAACGTCCTGTTGCGCGACGGCACGCCGAAGGACACCCGAACCAGAAACCGCAGGTTACTCGGCTGCCGCCGCCCCCCGGATTTACTGGCCGAGAGGTGTTCTCCATGCGCATTGCGGTTGATATCAGCCTGTACCCGCTCGACGCGGACTACGTGCCGCCGATCAAGGACTTCATCGAGCGGCTGAACCGTCACGAGGGCCTGCACGTCGCGACCAACGCGATGAGCACGCAGGTCGCCGGTGAGCACGAGAACGTGTTCGCGGCTCTCGAGGCCGAGACGCGCACCACGTTCGCCACCGGGCGGCGCGCGGTATTCGTCATGAAGGTGCTGGGCGGCGAGCCATCACCGGCCGAGCGCTAGTTCCGCGCGGCGCCGGAAATCGTCCGTGCCTGCATCGCTTCCCGAATGGATCGCGGTCGCGCTCGCGCTGGCGTACGTGCTGCTTGCGATCCGGCAGAGCCGCTGGTGCTGGCCGGCTGCGGCGTCGAGTTCCGCCATCTACCTCGTGCTCTTCTGGCGCGGCGGCCTGCCGATGCAGGCCGCCCTGCAGGCGTTCTATGTCGCCATGGCTGCGTACGGCTGGCGTGCGTGGCGGGCGAGTCACGGGCGGGCGGAGGAATTGCGCGTCGGCACCTGGCGCGGTCGCCGGCACTTGATCGCACTCGCGGCGATCGCAGTCGCCGCGGGGGTGAACAGCCGGCTCGTGACTGCAGGCAACGGACCGCTGGTCGCGTACGTGGACGCGTTCGTCGCGTGGGGCAGCGTGCTCGCGACCTGGATGGTCGCGCGCAAGGTCCTCGAAAACTGGCTCTACTGGATCGGCCTGGATCTGCTGGCCGCGGCGCTCTATTACGGCCAGGGTTTCCACGCGACGGCCGGCCTGTTCCTCGTGTACGTCGTGCTCGCGGCGAAGGGCTACTTCGAGTGGCGCGCCGACTGCCGCAAGCAGGGCACCACGCCCGCCGAGCCGGCGGAGATTGCTCGTGGATGAGTCCGCGATGACGACCGAACTTGCAGTGCGCGCCGCACTGGGGGAGCGCGCGGCGACACGGGCGCTGGCGAACACCCCGCTCCTGCCGGTGCCGGGCGGGCTCAGCAATCACGCCTGGCGGGCGGATGCCGGAGAGCGCAGCTACTTCGTCCGGCTCGGTGGTGCGAACGCGGCCAGCCTCGGCGTGGACCGGGACAGCGAGTGCGTGCTGCTGGAAGCCGCTGCGGAGGCGGGGTTGTCGCCCCGCGTCCACGCCTGTGACCCACGCAATGGTCTCCTCGTGGCGGACTACGTGCAGGGCTCGCCGTGGCAACGTGCCGATGCGCACGAGCCGCGCAACCTCGCGCGGATTGGAGCGGTCCTGCGGAAACTTCACTCGATGCCGCTGCCGGAGGGGGTCCGCGGCATCTCGTTCGACCGGCAGGCGTCGCGCCTGGAGGCACAGCTCGCTGCCACCGGCACGCTCGACCCCGACCTGCGTCGAATCGCGCAGTCCGCGTTCGCCTCGCTGGCCTCGCGTGGCACCTGCGTCGTGCCCTGTCACAACGACCTGCATCACCTGAACATCCTCGATGACGGCGAACGCCTGTGGCTGGTGGACTGGGAGTACGGCGGCTGCGGCGACCCGCTGTTCGACCTGGCGAGTTTCCTCTGCCAGCACGAATCCACGCCGGTCGAGCGGGAGATCCTGCTCGAGGCGTACGGAGCCACGCCGCTGGTCCCCGCGTCGCTGGTCCCGGCCGCGTGCAGGGCCTTCGACTACGTCCAGTGGCTCTGGTACCGGTGCTGGGTGGACGGCCACCTCGACGGATCCGGTGAATATGCCGCGCGTGCCGATGCGATTGCACGGCGAATTGTCGCGACGAGGATCTGAATGGGACGGCCTGGAGCGTGCAGAACGCCTATTGCGCTGCAATAATGTGTCGTTTCCCGGGCACGCAGCACAGGTGAGGCGCCATGGCGAAGATGGTGGTGACGGATCAGGGCGGGCAGACGCACGAGATCGAGGGGCGCGCCGGCCTGAAGATCATGGAGACCCTGCGCGAGTACGACTATGGCGTGACCGCGATCTGCGGCGGGCTGTGCTCGTGCGCGACCTGTCACGTCTTCGTCGAGCCCGAGTGGCTCACGCGCCTGCCGGCCCCGCAGAGCGACGAGAAGGATCTCCTCGTCGAGTTGCAGCACTACGACCCGGAGCGTTCCCGCCTGAGCTGCCAGGTCGAATTCACCGAGGCTCTCGACGGCCTGACCCTCACGGGCGCGCCTGAAGAATGACCGAGCCCGCACACGACGTGTCTTCCGGAGGCCGCATGGACAAGACCGTGCTCGTCGACGTCGCGGACGGCATCGCGACCGTCACGCTGAACCGCCCCGACGCGGGCAATGCGCTCAACATGGCCATGGGCCGCGATCTGCTGGAGGCCGCCCTGCGCTGCGAGTCGGACCGCAACGTGCGGTCGGTCGTGGTCACGGGAGCGGGCAAGAAC
>JBBIVG010000139.1:0-8461 GCA_037439865.1 Nevskiaceae bacterium | reverse complement strand
CGTGCTGATCTTCAGGAAGCCGAAGCGCGGCGGCGAGCGCATCACGCGCGAGATCGTCGCGGCGTACCGGGGCGCGAAACCGGTGGCGCCCTTCAACCGGGTCCCCGTCTTCAAGGCGGTCGGCCTGCCCGAATGGCGCGAGGCGGACTCGATCGACCCGAGCCATCACGTGTTGCACCTGGCACTGCCGGCGCCGGGATCGAACGAGCAACTGCACGAACTGGTCGCCGACCTCCACGCGCCGATGTTCGAGCGTCATCGCCCGGGCTGGAAGATGTACGTGATCGACGGCCTCGAGGGCGATCGTTTCGCGATCTATCACAAGGTCCACCACTCGCTCGTGGACGGCGAGTCCGGCATGGCGATGCTGCGCAATTCGCTCGCCACCTCGCCGCGCGACCGCCGCATCCGGACGACCGTCCAGCTGCCGCACAGGCATCGGCCGCGACCCGCGCCCGAAGGCCTGCGCGAAGGGCTCGAGCGCGAGGCGCGGGCGCTCGCGAAGCGGACGATCTCGCTGAGCCGGGGATCATTCAGGGTGCTCGAGCAGGCGGTCGAGGGGCTGCGCGGCTTCTCGCCGAAGGGAGCGCGCGCGTTCACGGCGCCGCACACGCCGATGAACGACCCGATCTACAACGCCCGCTCGATCACGCACGCGGTGCTGCCGCTCGCCCGCATGAAGGCGGTCGCCCGCGCATGGGATGCGACACTGAACGACGTCGCGCTCACCGTGCTCGATGCCGGCATCAACCGTTACCTGAAGGAAGCGGGCCGCCCGCCTGGCCATCCGCTCGTCGCGCTCTGCCCCGTCTCGCTGCACGACCCGGACGTGAAGGAAGCGACCACGAACGTCTCGGCCGTCTTCCCGCCGCTGGGCGCCGTGACCGCGCCGATCGACGAGCGGCTGCGGCAGGTGATGGCCAACATGCGCACGGCCAAGGAGCAGCTCAAGGGCCTCGGCAAGCGCGCGGCCTACGTGTACGCCGTCCTGGCATTTGCCATGACGGAGACGCTGGTCATCGCGCAACCGGAACGGCTCGGACTCGGGATGCTCGCAGCCAACGTCCTGGTATCGAACGTGCGCGGTCCCGACGAGACGTTGTACCTGAACGGCGCGAGGCTCGAGGCATTCTTCCCCGTGTCCACGCTGATCGTGGGCGTCGGGCTCAACGTCACGCTCATGTCGTACGACGGGCAGGTCATCCTGGGGTACACGGCGAACGGCTCCGCCCTGCCCGAGGTCGAGAGCCTGGCGCAATACACGCAGGAAGCTTTCGCCACACTCGAGAAGGCGACCGTGAAGCGCAAGGCGCGACGGCACGGGAAGAAGCGGGCGGTGCGCGGCGTCGCCCGCTGAACGGCGCGGCGGCGCTCCGGCCGCCGCACGCGGATTCGGGCTACTTGCTGAAGAGCAGCGTGCCGCTGCCATCCTTGCCCGTCCAGGACAGTGCGAGCTGGCCGGCCAGGAACGTGTAGCGATTGACCTTGTCGAGGTGCGCGAGGAACTTCTGCTCGAGGTCCGTCGCCCCGGGATCGCAGGCCATCCTCGTCGCCGCCGCCGGCCCGATGTCGATCTCGCCCGGAGCGGTTTC
Source organism: Nevskiaceae bacterium (assembly GCA_037439865.1). Lineage (GTDB taxonomy): Bacteria > Pseudomonadota > Gammaproteobacteria > Steroidobacterales > Steroidobacteraceae > RPQJ01. Next base: position 6,869 of record JBBIVG010000139.1, on the reverse strand, counting down.
CTTGATGGGTGCCGTGAATCGATTGCATCCGGCGAATCCCCGCACGGTGGAAACCTCGATGTGGATCACCGGCGGTTTCGCGCCGGCCGGCAGTGGCTGCCCGTCGATCGAGACGAGCTGCCACTCGTTCGCGGCCAGCGTGCCGATCGTCAGGGTGCCGAGCACTTCACTCTTGGCCTGCTTGAGTGCGCCGCCTTCCAGTGCGTAGGTCTTGCGCGCAAGTTGCGTCGGGCAGCAGGCCGCGTCGTTCGGGCCCGCCTCGACGACATCCATGATCGCCTTGCCCTGCTGGAGCCAGAGGCTCTGCAGCTTGACGCGGTCGCCGACCTTGGCTGTGCCCAGGTTGACGAGCTTGCCGTCACGCACTCCGAATATGGCGATGTAGACGAACTCGCCGCTGCCGCCGCTGTTCGAACTCAGCATCGCAACTGCTTCGTCGCCCGGGGCGCCGTCCATGTCGCCGAACACGACCGCTGGTTCCCAGAGCATGGCCGTCGGATGCGAGGCGGCGCCGGGCTCGGCGGGCGGCCCGTCGTACTTGCCGCCGGTGAGAGTCACGGCCTGGTCGAAGATCCCGGAGACCGTCGCACCCTTGAGCTGGTCGAGGGTCGGCGTGGGCGCGGGCGCTGGAGCGGATGCTGCCGGCGCCGGGCCTTCCTTCTGTCCGCAGGCGGACAGCGCGAGCGCGATGAGCGGCACGGCCAGTGCGGCCAGGCGGGAAACAGTCGAGCGACACATGCGGAGAACCTCCTCAGTGACGGTCCGGACGGCGCGATCGTAGCCGATCGGGCGGCGCGCGTCGGCATCGCTCTTCGCGAGAGGGGTCTGGACATCCCACAGTTGCAGCGACATCCTTGGCCGCTTTTCGCAGCGGGAGATCTCTCTTGGGCTGGAAACTCTTCCTTGGCGCGGCGCTTGCCGCCTGCGCCGGCCCCGCACTGGCGGCCGACGAGCCCTACCCTTCGACGTACCAGTCCCATCCCGGTCCGCCGACTCTCATCCGTAACGCGATCGTGCTCGACGGAACCGGGCGCCGGCTGGACGGCGCCGACGTGCTCATGCGCGACGGCAAGGTCGTCGCCGTCGGGCCGGGGCTCGATGCGGCCGGCGCGACGGTCGTGGACGCGCGCGGACGCTGGGTGACGCCGGGGCTGATCGACGTGCATTCGCACCTCGGCGTGTACGCGAGTCCCGGGGTGAACGCGACCCAGGACGGCAACGAGGCGACCGATCCGGTCACGGCCGGCGTGTGGGCGGAGCACTCCGTGTGGCCGCAGGACCCGGGCTTCGCCACGGCGCTCGCCGGCGGCGTGACGACGCTGCAGGTGCTGCCCGGCTCCGCCAACCTGATCGGCGGTCGCGGCGTGACGCTCCGCAACGTCCACACGACGACCTACCAGGCCATGAAGTTTCCCGACGCTCCGCAGGGGCTGAAGATGGCCTGCGGCGAGAACCCGAAGCGCGTCTACGGCAGTCACGATCGCGCTCCCTCGACCCGCATGGGCAACGTCGCGGGTTACCGCCAGGCCTTCGCCGACGCGCAGGACTACCTGCGGCAGCAGGAGAAATACCAGCGCGAACTCGCCGCCTACGAGAAGAAGAAGGACAAGGACAAGGACGCGCAGCCACCGCTGCCGCCGAAGCGCGACTTGAGGCTCGAGACGCTCGCCGCCGCGATCAAGGGCGAGGTGCGCGTGCACATCCACTGCTACCGCGCCGACGAGATGGCGACCATGCTCGACCTGTCGCACGAGTTCGGCTTCCGGATCGCCGCGTTCCACCACGGCGTCGAGGCCTACAAGATCGCGGACCGCCTCGCGGACGAAGGCGTGTGCGGCGCGCTGTGGGCCGACTGGTGGGGCTTCAAGCTGGAAGCCTACGACGGCATCTGGGAGAACCTCGCGTTCGTGGACGCGCCGAAGAACGGCTGCGCGATCGTGCACTCGGACTCCGAGGAAGGCATTCAGCGTCTCAACCAGGAGGCCGCCAAGGCGATGACGCGCGGGCAGCGCGCGGGCCTCGATATCCCGCCCGAGCGCGCGGTGCGCTGGATCACGTCGAACCCGGCGAAGGCGCTCGGCATCGCCGATCGCGTCGGCACGCTCGAACCCGGCAAGCTGGCCGACGTCGTGGTCTGGAACCAGGATCCGTTCAGCGTCTATGCGCTGCCCGATCTCGTCTACATCGACGGTGCCGTGGTGCTCGACCGCAAGGCGCCGGCGGCGACGCCGGCCTCGGACTTCCTGCTCGGCCAGCCCATGGGAGGTGCACGATGAGCGGCAAGATCACCCCCCTGCTGTTCGCCGCGCTCGGCGCGCTCGGCCTCGCGGGCATCGCCCAGGCGCAGGACGTGCTGATCCGCAACGCGAAGGTCTACACGCAGGCCGGGAGCGGCACGCTCGAGCGCGCCGACGTGCTCGTCCAGAACGGACGCGTCGCGCAGGTCGGCAGCGGCATCGCCGCCACGCCCGGCGCGGAGGTGATCGACGCGCGGGGACGCCCGCTTACGCCCGGCCTGTTCGGCGGCATCACCGCGCTCGGCGTCGAGGAGATCTCGCTCGAGCCTTCGACCGTCGACAGCTCGACGGCCTACGGCGAGGGCAAGGGCGGCCCCTCCTTCGAACCGCGACCCGAGTTCGACGTCACGCTCGCCTTCAATCCGGATTCCGCAGCGATCGGCGTCAACCGCGTCGAGGGGATCACGTTCGCGATGGTCGCGCCGACGGCGCTGCCGGACGGGACGATGTTTGCCGGACAGGGCGCGATCGCGCGGCTCGATGGCCGCGTGGAAGCCTTCGCGTCCGCGAGCCGGACGCTTTTCGTCGATCTCGGCGCCAACGCCACGGCGAGTTCCGGGAAGAGCCGTGCCGCGCAGTACATGCTGCTCGAACAGGCTACGCGCGAGTCGCAGCCGGCGAAGCCGCTCGCGGCCGGGGACCTGCGGCTGCTCACACCCGCCGGGCGCGAGGTGCTCGCCCATTATCTCGGCGGCGGACGCATCGCGTTTACCGTCGATCGCGCGGCAGACATCCGCCAGGTGCTCGCCTACGCCGAGCGCAACAAGGTCCACCCGGTGATCCTGGGTGGTGCGCAGGCGTGGCAGGTCGCGTCGCTGCTTGCAAGGGCTCGCGTGCCGGTCGTGCTCGACCCGCTGGTCGACCTGCCGGGGACCTTCGACCAGCTCGGTGCGACGCTCGAGAACGCAGCGCGCCTCGATCGTGCGGGCGTGCCGATCGCGTTCACCCAGTTCACCGACCCCACGCACAATGCACACAAGGTTCGCCAGGCAGCCGGCGTAGCCGTGGCTCACGGTCTGCCGTGGGACGCAGCACTCCGGGCACTGACGCTCACGCCGGCCGAAGTCTTCGGCCTCGGTACCGAGCTCGGCAGGATCGCGCCCGGCTATTCCGCAGACCTCGTGCTGTGGTCGGGTGACCCGCTGGACGTGACGTCCGTGGCGGAGCAGGTGTGGATCGGCGGACGGCCGCAGTCCATGCGCTCGAGGCAGACCGAACTGCGCGACCGCTATCGGCCGGCCGCCGCCGGACCAGGACGCGACTGACCGAGCCGACCGGCGCGTCGCCGTCGGACCTGATCGCCACCCACGCGTCAAGCTTCCCGTGGAGGGGGGCTCGCGCCCAGCGAGCCCCCTCGTCCTGGGCGGGGCGATGCGTGATGCGCGACGCTATCTTGCCCGCCCTGCGTGCCCGGCCCGGAGCCGGGCGCGATCGTTTTCAGTAACGAGAGGGATTCTGGCAAATGCCGTACGCACAACTTCGCGACAGGATGCGCGTCCTCGCTCGCGCTTCCCTTGCGGTCCTGGCGCTCGCAGCCGCGAGCGCGCCAAGCCACGCGACCAGCCTGATGCCGCTGACGGTCGTGGACCTCCTCGGTCATTCCGACGCCATCGTCGTCGGGCAGGTGCAGTCCGTCACCGACGGCTTCGATGCGCGTGGCTTGCCCTACACCCAGGTCACGATCAAGGTGTCGGACACCATTCGCGGCAGCAAGGCCGAGACGTACACATTCCGCCAGTTCGGACTCGACAAGCCGCGCAAGCTGGCGGATGGCCGCGTCTACCTCGGCCGCCCGGCGGCCTGGCCAGCGTGGCGCAAGAACGAGGCGGCGATCCTCTTCATGTATTCGAAGGGGCGCAGCACCGGCTTCCAGACCACCGTGGGGCTCGGCCAGGGGAAGATGAGCCTCGCCAACGGCGTCGCGATGAACGCTTACGACAACGCGACGCTGTTCCGCGGCGTGAAAGTGAAGTCTGGCCTGCTCGACGCGAGCGAGCAGCAGATGCTCGGCACGAAGAAAGGCCCGGTGAATGCGGACACGTTCCGCAAGTTCCTGCATCGCGCCGTCGACGGCAACTGGGTCAGGAACGGGAGCATCGCCAATGCGAAACACTGACCACTCGCGCAGCGCGCTGCGCGCCAGCCTCGCGGCGATCCTCGCCTGCGCCTGCGTCGCCCCGGCACTGGCAGGCGGCCCGCTCTACGTGACACCTGTCAACGGTGTCATGACGCCATTGCACTGGGTGGGCACCGTCAAGGTCTACCTCGACCAGGGCAACCTGAACACCGGCTGGCACCAGGCCTGCGATTTTGACCAGAACGGAAACTGGACCTGCGCCAAGGTGTTCGACGGCCCGGTCCTCGGCCAGCAGGCCGGCGATAACCTCGTCGCAGCCACGGTCGCACAGTGGTCCGGCGTTCCGACCTCGAGCTTCCGCGCGGCGATTGCAGGGCGCTCGCCGGTCGACATCACGGGTGCCAACGTCGCCAACTTCATCGGCCCGAACGCCTACAACGGCGGCGGCATCCAGACCATCTACGACGCCGACAACAGCGTGATCGACGCGCTGGCCGGCGGTGACGGCTACGGCATCCTGGGCGTGGCTTCGCCGGAGTTCGCATCGGCCAGCGACCCCTCGCAGATCATCGAGGGCTGGCAGGTGATCGGGGGCTCGTTCCTCAATGCGACTTCGACCGAGCAGGTCTCGGGCGTGGTCACCCACGAGTTCGGGCACGCGATCAATCTCGCGCACACGCAGACGAACGGGTTCTACGCGATGAACGACCCGGGTTCGTGGACCATGTACGCGGGTGGACCCGAGCAGGCCGGGCCGGATCAGTGCGGTCCCGCGGCCCCCGGCTATCCGGCGGCGAACCAGATCGAGACGATGTACCCGTTCATCGACCCGCTGCCGCAGAGCCCGACCTACAACAGTCCACAGATGGCGATCGTCGCGGACGACGCGGACGACATGGCGGCGCTGTCGTCGATCTACCCGGCGGCGGGGTATGCGGCCACGACTGGAACCCTCCGCGGCAGGATCGTCGCGAAGGACGGCACGAGCCAGATCACGGGCATCAACGTGATCGCGCGCCGCGTCGGCACGCCGCTTGATGGCGCGATCTCGCGCATCTCCGGTGACTCGACGCAGGGACTGCTCGGCACCGACGGCACGTTCACCATGACGGGGCTCGTGCCGGGCGTGAGTTACGTCGTCTACGTCGACGAGCTGCGCGCGGGTGCATTCAGCACGCCTCGTTCGCTGCTGCTCGGCCCCGAGGAGTACTGGAATTCCGCGGAGAGCGGCGACGCGTCCAAGGACGACGCCTGCGCCTCGACACCGATCACGCTCGCGGCCGGGGAGACCCGCCAGGTCACGATCGCCGTGAACGGCATCCCCCGTGCCCCGACATTCACGGTGATTCCGTACGCCATGCCGGTTGCGATCTCCGACAACGGTCAGCGCATCGCGGGCATCTACGACGAATCGAATCTCTCGCCGTACTGGGCCTGGGACAAGACGAACTTCGCCAAGGCGGGTGACGTCCAGTACCTCGGCGGGTACGGTCTCAACGTCGCCATGTCGGGCAACGGTCGCGTGATTGGCGGGACCGTACGCGGCCCGTTCCTCGGGTACGACTGGGACGGCCTGCCGCTGTACCAGCAGCGCCCGGCGCTGTGGACCAAGGAGACCGGCTGGAAGCAGCTCCCTGGCACGAATTTCGACGGTTGCGACATCTTCCAGACGTCCATCTACGACCTCTCGACCGACGGGTCGGTGGCGGTGGGCGGTCTCTTCAAGGGTTGCGAGCATTACGCGTTCGAGTGGACCGCGAAGTCCGGCGTCCAGTTGCTGCCCAGGGTCGGCGACATGTCGGCGCGAGCAAACGCCGTCTCTGCGGGCGGCACGGTCGTGGTCGGCTGGCAGGACATCCCGCAGGACAACTACCCGAACCGCGTGGCCTCGATCTGGCAGGGCAAGTACCAGACGCTGCTCGCCGAACCGAAGAGCGTCACCGAATGGAATCCGAACGGTTACGTCGGCGAGGTGATGGCCGTCAACTCCGCGGGCAACGTGGCCGTGGGCATCGAGGCGGGCCCGGACCTCAACGACTCGTTCATCTGGTCGGCAACCGGCGGCACCCGTAACCTCGGCGGCGACCCGGTGCCGGTGTGCTTCTTCAGCTGGGACGTCCAGGACACCGTCTGCGCGAAGCGCAAGACGATCGCCTACTCGATCTCCGACGACGCGAAAGTCATCACCGGCGCAAGCAGGTACGAGGACTGGTGGAACGGGGTGTACGCGGCAGATGGAGCGATCTTCACGCCTAACCTGGGCTGGATGCAGCTGTCGAAGTTCCTGCAGTCGCAGGGCGTACTCGAGGCGACCAACTGGGCGTTCTTCACCACGAGGGTCTCGGCGGACGGCAAGACCCTCACCGGCTGGGTGCAACTGAACGGCACGGCGCCCTACACCGTCGTCGACGGCGCCATCGTCGGCACGACCGTGGCCGGCTCACCGAACAGCTTCCTCGGCACGAAGGAGGAGTTCGGCGACTTCATCCTCGAGT
>JBBIVG010000138.1:0-8474 GCA_037439865.1 Nevskiaceae bacterium | reverse complement strand
AGCAAGGCGTACGACTGGGGGCACAAGATCGCGGTGAAGCTCAAGGAGCTGATTCCGCGGCAGCAGTTCGAGGTCGCCATCCAGGCGTCGATCGGCACGCGCGTCATCGCCCGCACGACGGTGAAGCCGGTGCGCAAGGACGTGCTCGCCAAGTGCTACGGCGGCGACATCACGCGCAAGCGCAAGCTCCTCGAGAAGCAGAAGGAGGGCAAGAAGCGGATGAAGCAGCTCGGGCAGGTCGAGATCCCGCAGGAGGCCTTCCTCGCGGTGCTGCAGGTGGGCCGCAAGGAATGAGATGCAAGGCATTGATGGAGCGCAGGAAATGCACAATACTCGCGCAGCTTTCGTGAGGTGACGCTTGGTCTTTGACTTCTCTTTCTGGCTCGTGGTCGCCACCCTTGTGTCCGGGGTCATCTGGGCGGTCGACGCCTGGTATTTCCGGCCGCGCCGGGTCGCGCGCGCAGGCACCGGGGCACTGCCGGACGAGCCAGTGGTCGTCGAGTACGCGCGCTCCTTCTTCCCGATCATCCTCGTCGTGCTGCTGATCCGCTCCTTCCTGTTCGAGCCGTTCCGCATCCCGTCCGACTCGATGATGCCGACGCTGCTCGACGGCGATTTCATCTTCGTCAACAAGTACACCTACGGCCTGCGGCTCCCGGTCGTGAACCGGGAGATCGTCGCGATGGGCAAGCCCCAGCGCGGCGACGTCGTCGTGTTCCGGCTGCCGTCGGACCCGTCGACCAACTACATCAAGCGGCTCGTGGGCCTGCCGGGCGACCACGTCGTCGTCCGGGACAAGCGCGTCTGGGTGAACGGCGAGGAGATGCCCGTGCGCCTCGACGGCATGTTCGAGCCGTTCAACAGCACGCCGCTCGCGCAGATCGGCATCGAGAAGCTCGGCCCGGTCGAGCACCGCGTGCTCTACATCGCCGAGCGGCCGTCCTACGATTTCGACGACGTCGTCCCGGAAGGGCACTATTTCTTCATGGGCGACAACCGCGACAACAGCCGCGACAGTCGCTTCCCGGAAGTCGGCTTCGTACCCGCGGAAAACGTCGTCGGCAAGGCCGTTCGCATCTGGCTCAACTGGCGCCTGCCCAACGCCCCGATCTGGAACCGGATCGGCGACGCGATCCACTGACCCCACCGGAGTCCCAACATGAAGCACCGTCAGCGTGGCGCGACTTTCCTCGGGCTCGTCACGATCCTGCTCATCCTCGGCGCGGGCGTGTACGCGGCGATCCGGCTCGTGCCGGTGTACCTCGAGTACACGAAGGTGGCGCGCGCCCTCGAGCAGGTCCGCGACGAGTACGCCTCCACGGACACGAATCCGCAGATGATCCGCCGCTCGCTCGAGAAGCGCTGGGACGTCGAGGACATTGCGAGCATCGGCTGGAAGGAGGTCGAGATTACCAAGACGAGCGACGGCTACGACGTGCGCGCGGCGTACGACGTGGAGCGCCCGTTCGTCGCCAACGTGTACCTGCTCGCGAAGTTCGAAAAGTCCGTCACGATCCAGCAGTAGCGCGGGCTTGCTCACCTCGGCCGAATGGTCTGAATCCCGGCTCGGGTACCCGTTTCGCGACCCGGCGCTGCTCGACGCCGCCCTCACGCACCGCAGCGCCGGCCGCGGCAACTACGAGCGGCTCGAGTTCCTCGGCGATGCCGTGCTGAATTTCGTGGTGGCCGTGCTGGTGTTCCAGTCCTACCCGGACGCGACCGAGGGCGACCTGAGTCGCTACCGTGCGGCGCTCGTGAGCGGCCAGACCCTGGCCGAAATCGCGAACGAACTCGGCCTCGGCGACCAGCTGCGGCTCGGCAGCGGCGAACTCAAGACCGGGGGCTTCCGGCGCGAGTCGATCCTCGCCGATGCGCTCGAGGCGCTGTTCGGCGCGATTTACCTCGACGGTGGTCCCCAGGCCGCCCAGGCCGTCATCCAGGGTCTCCTCACCGACCGCGTCGCGGAGCTTCCCGAGGCGGACGAGCTCAAGGATCCCAAGACCCGGCTGCAGGAGTTGCTGCAGGGGCGCGGCAAGCCACTGCCGACGTACTCGGTGGAGGACGTGAGCGGCGAGCCCCACGAACACTGGTTCGTGGCGAGCTGTGACGTGGAGGCCTACGGGCTCAGGGAGCGGGGCGAGGGCACGAGCCGGCGCCGGGCCGAGCAGGCGGCGGCGCAGCGCGTGCTGGAGGCGCTCGAGAGGCAGGTGGACTGACGTGAGCGAAGAAGTGTCAGCCGGGCCATCCGCCGGCGAACTGGCGCACTGCGGTTTTGCGGCGCTCGTCGGCCGTCCGAACGTCGGCAAGTCGACGCTGCTGAACGCGCTGCTCGGCCGCAAGGTCAGCATCGTCAGCCCGAAGCCGCAGACCACGCGGACCCGCATCCACGGCGTGCTCACGCGCCCGGGAATGCAGATCGTGTTCGTGGACCTGCCGGGCATCCACGCGAAGCAGCCGCGCGCGATCAACCGCTACATGAACCGGACCGCGCTCGCGTCGCTCGCCGATGCCGACGTCAACCTGTTCGTGATCGAGGCGCTGCGCTGGACCGACGAGGACGAGCGCGCGCTGGCCGAGCTCAAGGCCGCCGGCCGGCCGATCCTGCTGCTGATCAACAAGGTGGACCGGGCGAAGCCCAGGGAGCGGCTGCTGCCGTTCATCGAGGAGATCCACCGCAAAGCCGAGTTCGCCGAGGTGGTACCGCTCTCGGCGCTGAAGCGGAGCAATCTCGACCGCCTCCCGGCCGTCATCGCGGCGCACCTGCCGGAATCACCGCTGCTCTTCCCGCCCGACCAGGTGACCGACGCGAGCGACCGGTTCATGGCGGCGGAGATCATCCGCGAGAAGCTGACGCGCCGGCTGCAGGAAGAGGTGCCCTACGGTCTCGTCGTCGAAGTCGAGGGCATGGGCGAGGCCGAGGACGAGCCGGGCAAGCTCGTGATACAGGCCGTCATCTGGGTCGAACGAACGGGCCAGAAGGCCATCGTCATCGGCAAGGGCGGCGAGCTACTGAAGGAGATCGGCCGTGCCGCGCGACTCGAGCTGCGTGAGCACTTCGGCAAGCCGGTGCACCTCGAGCTCTGGGTCAAGGTCCGCGAGGGCTGGTCGGACGACGAGAACGCGCTGCGCAAGTTCGGGTACGAGACGTGAGCGCGCAGGCGCGGCGCGTGCAGCTCGAGCCCGCCTACCTGCTGCATCATTACGCCTGGCGTGACTCGAGCCGCATCCTCGAGCTCGTCACGCGCTCGCACGGCCGCGTGTCGCTGTTCGCGCGCGCGGCCCGTCGCGGCGGCTCCTCGCTGCCCGCGGTGCTGCAGCCCTTCGGCGAGTTGCTCGTCTCCTGGACGGCGCGCGGGGAGGCCGGTCAGCTCACCAGCGCGGAGCGAGTCCGCGCACCTGCGGTGCTCGCCGGCGACCGTCTCATGAGTGCGTTCTATGCGAACGAGCTCCTGATCAAGCTCCTGCCCCGCAACGATCCGCACCCGCGGCTCTTCGACGCCTACTCGGTCCTGCTCCAGGGCCTGCACGACCCGGCGACGCATTCCTCGCGTGCGCTGCGACTGTTCGAGAAGCGCCTGCTCGACGAACTCGGCTGGGGCCTCAATCTCGAGGTGGATTCCGCGAGCGGGCGGCCCGTCGAGCCGGCGCGCAGCTACCGCTATCGCATTGATGGCGGGGCGGAAGTCCTCGATGGAGTCGCGGAGGGAACCTTGGTATTTTCCGGGTCCTCGCTGCTGTCGCTGGCGCGCGAGGATCTGGCGGACGAGCGCAGCCTCGCGGACGCGCGACGCCTGCTGAGAGCCGCCCTGGAACAGTGTCTCGACGGCCGTCCGCTGCGCACGCGCGAGGTGCTGGTCGCGATGCGGGCCCACGGCGGCGGCGTTCAAGGAGGCTGAAACGTGCTCACCCACCCGCTCCATCTCGGCGTCAACATCGACCACGTGGCCACGTTGCGCCAGGTGCGTCGCACCACCTTCCCGGATCCGCTATACGCTGCCCTCGTGGCAGAGCAGTCGGGCGCCGACAGCATCACGCTGCACCTGCGCGAGGACAGGCGCCACATCCAGGACCACGACGTGACGCGTATGCGCGCGACGCTGCAGACCCGGATGAACCTCGAGATGGCGGCGACCGACGCGATGATCGCCATCGCCCGCAACGTGCGGCCGCAGGATTGCTGCCTCGTGCCGGAGCGTCGCGAGGAACTGACGACGGAAGGCGGGCTCGACGTCGCCGGCCAGGTATCGCGCATACGCGACTGCTGCACCGCCCTGCGGGAGTGCGGGGTTCGCGTGTCGCTCTTCGTGGATCCCGATCCCGCGCAGCTCGAGGCGGCGTACGAAGCGGGAGCCCCCGTCGTGGAGCTGCACACCGGCGCCTACGCCGACTCCACCGGCGAGCGGCAGGCCAGGGAGCTCATGCGGCTCGTCGAGGCGGCGCAGTTCGGCTCGCGCATTGGCCTCACGATCCACGCGGGCCACGGCCTGCACTATCACAACGTCCAGCCGGTGGCCTCGATCCCGGAAATCGTCGAGCTCAACATCGGGCATGCCATCGTCGCGCGTGCCGTGATCGACGGCATGGGCGCGGCCGTGCGCGAGATGAAGTCGCTGATGGACGCGGCACGGCGCGGACTGCCGGTCACGGCCTGAGGACGAGCCCGGGTGATCTTCGGCATCGGCACCGACGTCGTGCAGCTCGCCCGGGTCGAGGCGACCTACGAGCGCTACGGCGAGAACTTCGTGCGGCGCCTGCTCATGCCCGAAGAGGAGGCCGCCTTCCGGCTGTACAAGCGGCCCGCGCGCTTCCTCGCGATGCGGTTCGCCGCCAAGGAAGCCATCGTCAAGGCGCTGGGCACGGGATTCGCGCACGGGGTCTGGATCCGGGACGTCGGAATCGCGGCGAACGCCTGGGGCCGGCCGGAGGTCATCTGGTCCGAGCGGGGCCGCGGCGTGCGCGACCGTCTCGGCGCGGGCGAGGGCCACGTGACGCTCACCGACGAGGCCGGACTCGTCGTGGCCGTAGCGGTTCTGATGCGCAGGGAGTCGCAGTGACGATCAGCAACGTCTTTGCCTTCGACATCGAGACCGTGCCCGACGTCGAGTTCGGGCGGCGGCTCTACGGTCTCGAGGGATTGTCCGACAAGCAGGTCGGCTACGTGATGCAGACGCGGCAGCGCGAGCAGACCGGCTCCGAGTTCCTGTCGCTCGAGCAGCAGCGGGTCGTCGCGATCTCGGTCGCGATGCGCACGCGCGAGGGCTTCAAGGCATGGAGCCTCGGCGAGCCCGATTCGACGGAGGCCGAGCTCGTGCGGCGATTCTTCGACGGCATCGAGCGCTACAGCCCGACGCTCGTCAGCTGGAACGGGAGCGGCTTCGATCTCCCGGTGCTGCACTACCGGGCGCTGCGCCATCGAGTGCAGGCGCGCCGCTACTGGGAGACCGGTGACGAGGAGCAGTCGTTCCGCTGGAACAACTACATCAGCCGTTTCCACTGGCGCCACATCGATCTGATGGACGTGCTCGCGGGCTTCCAGGGTCGCGGCCGGGTCGGTCTCGACCGGATGGCACAGCTCCTCGGGCTGCCGGGCAAGCTCGGTATGTCGGGCGAGGGCGTCTGGGAGGCGTATCTCGAGGGTCGGATCGAGGACATCCGCAACTACTGCGAGACGGACGTCATCAACACGTACCTCGTCTACCTGCGTTTCGAGTTGATGCGGGGCCGGCTCACGCCCGAGGAGCATGACCGCGAGTGCGGGATCGTGCGCGCATGGCTGCAGTCGGCCGGCAGGCCTCATCTCGCTGAGTTCCTGGCGGCCTGGCCGGCCGGCTGAGCATGAAGCGGCTCAGCGTCGCGCCGGAGGAGGCCGACATCGTCGACCTCTCGCACGAGGGGCACGGCGTCGCCAAGCTCGATGGCAAGGCGGTCTTCGTGGCGGATGCCTTGCCCGGCGAACGGGTCGTCCTGCGGCGCGTGAAGCGGCACCGGAATTTCGACGAGGCGGTGCTCGAGCAGGTGCTGAGCCCGAGTTCGGATCGCGTGCCGGCCGAGTGCCCGCACTTCGGTGTCTGCGGGGGCTGCGCGCTGCAGCATCTTGCCCCAGCCTCGCAACTCGCATTCAAGCAATCGCAGTTGCTGGAGAATCTCGCCCGCCTCGGCGGCGTGGAGCCCGCGACCGTGTTGCCGCCCCTGCTCGGACCGGTCTGGGGCTACCGCAGGCGCGCCCGGCTCGGCATCAAGCTCGTCCCTCGCAAGGGTCGCGTGCTGGTGGGTTTTCGCGAGCGATCGGCACCGTACGTCGCAGACCTGCACGAGTGCCGCGTGCTGGCAGCGCCGGCCGGCGCGCTGCTCGACCCGTTGTCGGCGCTCGTCGCCAGCCTCTCCATTGCCGCGCGGATCCCGCAGGCGGAGATCGCCGTGGTCGGCGGCTCGTGCGCCATCGTGCTGCGGGTGCTCGATCCTCCGACGGAGACCGACCTGGCGCGCCTCAGGGAATTCCAGTCGCAGCAGCCGGTGCGGTTCTACCTGCAGCCGGGCGGCGTGGAGACGGTGCGGGCGCTCGATGCGGGCGCGCCGCCGCTTGCGTACGAATTGCCGGCGTTCGGCGTGCGGCTGGAGTTCGAGCCGACGGACTTCATCCAGGTGAACGGAGTCCTGAACGAGGCGATGGTGGGACGCGCAGTCGAACTGCTCGACCTGGCGGGCAATCACGCGGTCCTGGACCTCTTCTGCGGACTCGGCAACTTCTCGCTGCCGCTCGCGACCCGGGCGGAGCAGGTCGTCGGCGTCGAAGGCGAGGTCGGCCTGGTCGCACGGGCCCGGCGGAACGCGGAGCGCAACGGGCTCACGAATGCCACGTTTCATGCTGCCAACCTCGCGGAGGACTCGAGCGAGGCCCCATGGGCCGTGCGCGCATACGACCGCGCGCTGCTCGATCCGCCGCGGGCGGGGCGCGGGAAGTGCTCCCGGTCGTCGGGCGCTGTGGCGCCGGGCGCGTCGTGTATATTTCCTGTCACCCGGGCAGCCTGGCCCGCGACGCGGGAATCCTGGTCCGCGAGCACGGATTCCGGCTGGCGGCGGCAGGCGTGATGGACATGTTCCCGCACACGACCCACGTCGAGGCCGTGGCGGTCTTCGAGCGCTGAAACGATGCCGCTGGAAATCGAGCGCAAGTTCCTGGTCGAGAGCGACGCCTGGCGCGGGGCGGCGACGCGCCGCGAGTTGTATCGCCAGGGCTATCTCGGCGGCAGCGAACGGTGCTCGATCCGGGTCCGCGTCGGTGGCGAGCACGCGTGGCTCAATCTCAAGGGACGCGTCCACGGGGCCACGCGACCCGAGTACGAGTACCCGATCCCGTTGCTCGAGGCGAACGAGATCCTGGACACCCTCTGTGCGGCGGGGCACGTCGAGAAAGTGCGGCATTGGGTGCCGTACGCCGGGCAGGAGTGGGAAGTGGACGAATTCCTGGGCGCGAACGCGGGCCTCGTGGTCGCGGAACTCGAGATGGACGACGAGAGCCTCGAATTCGCCCGGCCCCCGTGGCTCGGGCGCGAGGTGACCGACGACGTCCGCTATTACAACTCGTACCTCGCGCAGCACCCTTGGTCGGCCTGGGGCGGGCACCGGGACGGGAGATCGCCGTGACGCTCGGGCCGCTGATGGTGGACGTGGCGGGCACCGAACTCACCGCCGAGGATCGCCGGGTCCTGGCCCATCCGCTGGTCGGCGCCGTCATCCTGTTCACTCGCAACTTCGAGAGCGTCGAGCAACTGGAAGCGCTGGTCCGCGACATCCGCGCGGTTCGCAAGCCGCCGCTGCTCGTGACGGTGGACCACGAGGGCGGGCGCGTGCAGCGTTTCCGCCGGGGGTTCACCGAGCTCCCACCGCAACGCGCGATCGGGCGGGCGTACGACCTCGACCCCGAATCCGGACGCCGTCTCGCGTGGCAGTGCGGCTGGCTGCTCGCGGCCGAACTGCGCGCCGTCGGCATCGACCTGAGCTTCACGCCGTGCGTGGACCTCGACTACGGCGTGAGCGAGGTGATCGGGGACCGCGCCTACCACCGGGATCCCGAGGCCGTCGCTGCGCTCGGCGTGGCGTGCCTGCAGGGCATGCGTGCGGCAGGAATGGCCGCCACGGCAAAGCACTTTCCCGGCCACGGGGCCGTCGTGGCGGACTCGCACAAGTCGCTGCCCGTGGATCGACGGCCGATGGCGGAGCTCGGCGAGGAATTGCTGCCGTATCGGCGCCTCATCGCCAACGGCCTGAGCTCGGTGATGGTCGCGCACGTGCTGTTCCCCGAGGTGGACGAGGCGCCGGCCGGCTTCTCGCGCCGCTGGATCGACCAGGAATTGCGCCGCGGCATGGGATTCACGGGGGCCGTCTTCTCGGACGACCTGAGCATGGGCGGCGCCGCATTCGCCGGTTCGGTGCCCGAGCGCGCCCGCCGCGCACTGGCCGCCGGATGCGACATC
>JBBIVG010000137.1:0-8490 GCA_037439865.1 Nevskiaceae bacterium | reverse complement strand
CCCGGTCGACGTGGATCGCGGTCACGTCGCAGTCGGGCCGGCCGTGGACGATCCAGTGCGCCAGCACGCGGCCGATGCCGCCGCCGCTGAGGATGCCGATCGAGTTCAGGCCGGCGGCGACGAAGTAGCCACGCAGCTCCGGCGCCTCGCCGACCAGCGGCCGCATGTCGGGCGTGAAGCTTTCAGGGCCGCAGAAGAAACGCTTGATGCCGGCCGCCGCAGCGCCCGGCGCGGACCTGAACGCGGTGGCCGACGCCCTGCGGCCGTGGTTGCGGGGCGAACGAAAGCTGCAAACCGGCTCAGGTGAAGTGCCGCTGTTCGCCGCGGTCCGGATCGACCCGCGCCTCTGGGAGCAGCTTCCGGACTTCCGCGCGCGGGCCCGATGGTTCATTGATCACAACCCGTGGCTGTCCGATTTCCTGCACCTGACGCCCGGCCACGAGCATCCGCTGCTCGTCACGCTCGTGAGCGAGTACCGGCTGCGCCGCGTCCTCGCGCGGATGCTGGACGAGTCCGAGTTCCTCTCGCCATTCGGCCTGCGGTCGTTGTCGCGCTACCACCGCGACCAGCCGCTGGTCGTCTCCCTGCCGGGCGGCGAGGCACGGCTGGACTGAGAGCCGGCGGAATCGGAAACGGGGCTTTTCGGCGGAAACTCCAACTGGCGCGGGCCGGTCTGGTTCCCGCTCAACTTCCTCGCGGTCGAGTCGCTGCGCCACCTCCACGACTGCATCGGCAATGCCTTCACGGTCGAGATGCCGACGGGCTCGGGCGTGCACGCGACCCTCGGGCAGGTGGCCGACGAACTCGAGCGGCGGCTGCTCGCGCTCTTTACGCGCGATGCGACCGGGCGACGACCGCCGAAGGGCGTGCCGGAGATCTTTGCCCGCGATCCATCGTGGCGGGACCCGGTCCTGTTCCACGAGTACTTCCATGGCGACACCGGCGAGGGACTCGGCGCCTCGCACCAGACGGGCTGGACGGCACTGGCGGGCGCGCTGGTGGCCAACCGGCGCAGGAGAAGGAGCGCATGAAGGTCCTGGTCATCGACATCGGCGGCACGCACGTGAAGGCCCTGGCCACCGGCCAGGCCGAGCGGCGGGAATTCGAATCCGGCCCGACACTGACCGTCCGGCAGATGGTCGCGGGCGTGAAGCGGCTCGCGAAGGGCTGGGACTACGACGTCGTGTCGATCGGCTATCCCGGTCTCGTCCTCAAGGGTCGGGTCGCGGCCGAGCCCCGCAATCTCGCGCCGGGATGGGTGGGCTTCGGTTTCGACAAGGCTTTCGGCAAGCCCGTGAAGGTCGTGAACGACGCTGCGGTGCAGGCGCTCGGCAGCTACCGCAAGGGCACGATGCTGTTCCTCGGACTCGGCACGGGGCTCGGTTCGGCGCTCGTCGTGGACGGCCACGTCGTGCCGATGGAACTCGCGCACCTGCCCTACAAGAAGGGCGAGATCGAGGACTACGTGGGTCTGCGCGGGCTCGAGCGCTTCGGCAAGAAGAAGTGGCGCGACCACGTCGCCTACCTGGTCGAACGCTTCGCTGCGGCACTGCACGTCGACGAGATCGTGATCGGCGGCGGCAACGCGAAGAAGCTGAAGCATATGCCGCCCGGCTGCCGGGCCGGCGACAACGCGAACGCGTTTCTCGGTGGGTTTCGCCTGTGGCACGGGACGACGGTCCGCGGATGAGGAGCCAGCCATGCAACTCGGAATGATCGGACTCGGCAGGATGGGCGCGAACATGGTCCGGCGCCTGCTGCGCAACGGCCACGAGTGCGTCGTATTCGACATGTCTGCGCAGGCCGTCGCCGACCTCGCTGCCGAGAAGGCCACCGGTGCCAGCTCGCTCGCCGATTTCGTCGCAAAGCTCGCGAAGCCCCGCGCGGTCTGGCTCATGGTCCCCGCAGCGGTCGTGGATCGAACGATCGCCGAAATCGTGCCGCTGCTCGAGAGTGGCGACATCCTGATCGACGGTGGCAATTCCTACTACGTCGACGACATCCGGCGCGCGAAGGAGCTGGCGTCGAAGGGCATCCATTACGTGGACGTCGGCACGAGCGGCGGCGTGTGGGGCCTCGAGCGCGGCTACTGCATGATGATCGGCGGCGATCCCGCGGTCGTGAAGCGCCTCGACCCGCTGTTCGCGACGCTTGCGCCGGGCGCGGGCAATATCGAGCGCACGCCGGGACGCGAAAAGGTCGGCGGCACGGCGGAGCAAGGCTACCTGCATTGCGGCGCGAACGGTGCCGGGCACTTCGTGAAGATGGTCCACAACGGCATCGAGTACGGGATCATGGCAGCGTACGCGGAGGGCCTCGGCATCCTGGCCGGCGCCAACGTCGGCAAACGCAGCCATGAGGTGGATGCGGAGACGACGCCGCTGCGCGATCCCGAGCATTACCTGTATGACCTGAACCTGCCCGACATTGCCGAGGTCTGGCGACGCGGCAGCGTCATCGCGTCCTGGCTGCTCGACCTCACCGCGATTGCGCTCCTCGAGGATCCGGCGCTCGCGAAATTCTCGGGTCGCGTCTCGGACTCCGGCGAGGGGCGCTGGACCATCAAGGCCGCGATCGACGAAGCAGTGCCTGCGCCGGTGCTGACCACGGCGCTGTACGAGCGCTTCGGTTCGCGCGGCGAGGCGGACTTCCAGATGAAGCTGCTCTCGGCGATGCGCTACCAGTTCGGCGGCCATCTCGAGAAACCCACCGGGAAATGAAGATCGAGGTCTTGGACGACGCGGCGGCAGTCGCAGCAGCAGCCGCACGGTTCATTGCGGCCGAAGCTCGTGCGTCGATCGACGCGCGCGGCAGGTTTGTGCTCGCCGTGAGCGGGGGCAAGACACCGGGGCTGATGTGGCGCGCGCTAGCGACCGAGCCGATGCCCTGGGACCACGTGCACGTGTTCCAGGTGGATGAGCGCGTCGCGCCGGCCGGCGATGCCGATCGCAATCTGGCACATCTGCAGGAATCTCTGCTCGAACACGCCCCGCTGCGGCCCGACCGGATCCACGCAATGGCGGTCGAGTCGGCGAACCTCGACGCCGCGGCGCTTGCCTACGAGCGAGAACTGCAGGCGGTCACTGGCGTGCCGCCCGTGCTCGATCTCGTGCACCTCGGCCTCGGCCTGGATGGTCACACGGCGTCGTTGGTGCCCGGAGACGCCTCGCTCGACGTGAAGAACGCGGACGTCGCGCTGGCCGGGCCGTACCAGGGCCGGCGCCGCATGACCCTGACGTATCCGGCAATCGATCGGGCGCGGCGCGTGATGTGGGTGGTCACCGGCGCGGAGAAGGCAGCAATGCTGCGTCGGCTGCAGGAAGGTGATCGAGCCATTCCCGCGGGGCGGGTGCGTCAGGAGAACGCGGTCGTGTTCGCCGACCGGGCCGCGGCCAGTCGCCGGTGAGGCGGGCCCAGCGAGCGGCACGTCATGGAGTTGATGGCTAGACGGGGAGGCTGGGACCATGCTCGGCAAGGCGAAACTGCAGACGATCATCTGCACGGCCCGGATGAACGATGCAGCGCAGTTCTACGAGACCGTGCTCGGCCTGCGCTGCCTCGCGACATCGCACGGTGCGCGGGTGTACGACGTCGGGGGCGCGGAACTGCGTCTCTCGCCCGTGCCGTCCGTGCAGCCCTCCGGGCACACGGTCGTTGGTTTTGCGGTTCCGGACCTCGCAGGAGTTCTCGCGTCACTGGAGACACACGGAGTGTCGTTCGAGCGATTCCCCGGATTTCCCCACGATGTGCGGGGAGTGGTGACGCTGCCGGACGGCACGCGGGTGGCGTGGTTCCGTGATCCCGACGGCAACCTGCTGTCGGTCGTGCAGTACGCCTGACCGGCGGTATCAGCCGACGAGTCCGCGCTCAGGCAAACCGCAGGTTCGGATCCTCGACCGGGCCCCTGCGCAGCAGCTTGATGTCCGACGCGTAGGCCATCGACATCTGCCAGGGCGGGGACGGGCCCTGTCGCGGCATCTCGCCGATGGACCGCTGCACGTATCCGGCGCCGAAGTCGAGCAGCGGCCGCGTGGGCATCGTGGGGTCCGGCAGCAGCGGACAGCACGCCGAGTAGCCCTTCTGCTCCATGTATGCGAGAAGCCGGCAGAAGTGCTCGCAGACGAGGCCGACCTTCAGTGTCCACGACGAGTTCGTGTAGCCGACGGCGAAGGCGAAGTTCGGCACGCCACTCAGCATCACGCCCTTGAAGGCCACCGTGTCCGCGAGCCGGATCACGCGACCGTCCACCGTGAGCGGGATGCCGCCGAAGGCCTGCAGGTTGAGGCCGGTGGCCGTCACGACGAGGTCGGCCTCGAGATGCATGCCCGATTCGAGCAGGATGCCGGTTTCCGTGAAACTGCGAATGCGGTCGGTGACCACGGACGCCTGGCCCTTGCGGATCGCCTTGAACAGATCCGCGTCGGTCACGGCGCACAACCGCTGGTCCCACGGGTCGTAGGGTGGATTGAAGTGAACGTCCACCGGGTACCCTTCCGGTAACTGCTTGACGTTCAGCTTGCGGATGAACCGGCGCGCGGCCTGCGGATAGCGTCGGCAGAACTCCCACACCAGTCGCTGCCGCAGAATGTTCTTGCGACGCGTGAGCGCGTAGCCCAGGCGATCGCCGAATAGCGTCCGCAGCCGGATTGCCAGCCTGTCGCGGGAGGGGATCGGGAGCACGTACGTCGGCGTGCGTTGGAGCATCGTCACGTGTGCGGCGCGGTCCGCCATCGCGGGCACGAGCGTGACAGCGGTGGCGCCGCTGCCGATCACGACGACGCGCTGATTCGCGTAGTCGAGGTCCTCGGGCCACTCCTGCGGATGCACGATGCGCCCCTTGAAGCGCTCTTCGCCGTGAAAGTGCGGGCGATATCCCTGGTCGTATCGGTAATAGCCCGCGCCCGAAAACAGCCACTTGCACCTGAACGTCAGCCGTTCGCCCGTATCGGTCCGCTCGACCTCGACGGACCAGCGCGCCTCCGCGCTCGACCACGACGCTGCGAGAACCTTGTGGTGGTAGCGGATCCGGCGATCGATGCCGTTCTCGCGCACGGTCTCCGCGAGATAGTCGAGGATGGCGCCGGCGTCGGCGATGGACTTCTCGTTCACCCACGGCTTGAACTCGTAGCCGAAGGTGTTCAGGTCCGAATCCGAGCGGATGCCGGGGTAGCGGAACAGGACCCACGTGCCGCCGAGTGCCGCGCGGGCCTCGAGTATCGCGTACGACGTCCCCGGGCGCAGCGTCTGCAGGTAATACGCTGCACCGATGCCGGAAACCCCGGCGCCCACGATCAGGACGTCCACATCCGTTGTCATCAAGGCCTTCTCCACCAGGCACGAGCGCATATCGACCCACGAATGATGCCCGAACTCTCCCGGCCCGTGGTTCCGGGGATAGTGGTTTGCACTCAAGCGCCGTCCGGGTCGGGGGACGATACTTGACGCAGTGTCGGCCAGCGAAGGACTCCGCCTGGTCCGACGAGTCGTCCAGGACGCGCACTGTGCCTCTCCGGATGAATCGCAGCACCCGCTTCAATCTCGCCTATTTCGTGGCAGCCCTGGCCGCGGTGCTGCTCGTGCAGCACTGGTGGACCGAGGCGCAGAAAGTGGAGCCCGTGCCATACAGCCAGTTCGAGCAGGATCTCGCGGCGGGTCGCGTGTCGAACGTCGTCATCACGGATTCGGAAGTCATCGGCACCCTCAAGAGGCCCGATGACCACGGTCGCACGGAGATCGTCGCAACGCGTGTCGAGCCCGACCTCGCCGATCGACTGTCCCGTTACGGCGTGCCCTTCCGTCGGCAGCTGGGCGGCACGTTGTTCCGCGACATGTTGTCCTGGCTGCTGCCGTCGCTGCTCGTGCTCGGCATCTGGATGTTCGTGTTCCGACGGGCGATGAGCCGCTCAGACGCGGCCGGATTCCTCTCGGTCGGCAAGAGCCGCGCCAAGGTCTACGTGGAGCAGAACACCGGCGTCACATTCGACGACGTTGCGGGCGTCGACGAGGCGAAGGAGGAATTGCAGGAGATCGTCCGGTTCCTGAAGGACCCGAAGGCGTACGGCCGGCTCGGCGCGCGCGTGCCGAAGGGCGTCCTCCTCATCGGGCCGCCGGGAACGGGCAAGACGCTCCTCGCGCGGGCGGTCGCCGGCCAGGCGGGAGTGCCGTTCTTCTCGATCAGCGGCTCGGAGTTCGTCGAGATGTTCGTCGGCGTCGGCGCCGCCCGGGTGCGCGACCTCTTCGAGCAGGCACGCGCTCGCGCACCGGCGATCATCTTCATCGACGAACTCGACGCGCTCGGCCGGGCGCGCGGCGCCTTCCCCGGCATCGGCGGGCACGACGAACGGGAGCAGACGCTCAACCAGCTGCTGGCCGAGCTCGACGGGTTCGACCCTTCGAGCGGAGTGGTCCTGCTCGCCGCCACCAACCGCCCCGAGGTCCTGGACCCGGCACTGCTGCGGGCCGGCCGGTTCGACCGCCACGTCCTCGTGGACCGCCCCGACCGCAAGGGCCGCGTGCAGATCCTGAACGTGCACCTGAAGAAGATCCGTCTCGCGCCCGACGTCGACCCGGACCGGGTCGCATCGCTGACGACGGGCTTTTCGGGGGCCGATCTCGCGACGCTGGTCAACGAGGCCGCGCTCGTCGCGACGCGGCGCAACGCGGAGGCGGTCGGCCTCGACGACTTCACCGAGGCGATCGAGCGCATCGTCGCCGGGCTCGAGAAGAAGAACCGCGTGCTGTCGCCGCAGGAACGCGAAATCGTGGCGTACCACGAGATGGGGCACGCGCTCGTCGCGCTCGCGCTGCCGGGGACGGACACCGTCCACAAGGTCTCGGTCATTCCGCGCGGCATCGGCGCGCTCGGCTACACCATTCAGCGCCCGACGGAGGACCGCTACCTGATGCAGCGCGAGGAGCTCGAGAACAAGCTCGCGGTGCTGCTCGGTGGACGCGCCGCCGAGAAGCTCGTCACCGGCAAACTGTCGACGGGCGCGGCGGACGACCTCGTCAAGGCGACCGACATTGCGCACGACATGGTGGCCCGGTACGGGATGGATCCCGCGGTAGGGCATGTCGTATACGAGGAACGACGCCCGCTGTTCCTCGAGACGCCTGACACGATGCCGCGTGGCGCGCAGATGAGCGAGCACACGGCCGAAACGATCGATGTGGCGGTCCGAAAGCTCGTGGAGGTCGCCTTCAGTCGGGCAACCGAGGTGCTCAGGGCGAACCGCGCGGTGCTGGAACGGTGCGCGCACGAACTCCTCGCACACGAAACACTGGATGAGGACCGGCTGAAGGCTTTGACCGGTGATCTCGTGCGCGCCCCGTCCGCAGAAATTTCCCGGGCCGCGTCCCCGGGTTAGGAGGTTGGCGTGATGATCGGAAAGGATTTCGGAAGACTCCTCTACGGCTCCGTTCTCGCTCTCTGCGTGGCGTTGCCCGCGGCCGCGCAATCGGTCGGCGAGCCCAGTTTCACGCTCTACGTCCAGCAGGCGTGGCCGAAGCAGACCACGACCAACAATCAGATCAGGGACATCAACCGCGCGTTCGGCACGAACTTCGACGACTGGAGCGACGTGCCGAACCTGAGCATCGGCGGGCAACTCCTCTGGCGCGTGGCGCCGGACTGGAGGCTCGGCGTGCAGGTGGATTACGGCGCCGGTTCGATCAGCGGCAAGGAGACGGTACTCACCGAGGCCGGTCCCGCCAGGCTCTCCTTCGAGCAGCGCTACGATATCTATACGGACTTCTACGCCGTGACGCTCTGGAATCCGTGGCCCGACTCGAAGCGCGTGCGGCCGTTCCTGTACGGCGGCGTCGGCGTGGCCTACGAGAGCGACACGACGACGCTCAGGCTTCGCAACGAATTCATCGACAGCGGACTGCGTGTCGATAACGACGGCTGGTTTCCGACGTACACGGCGGGGCTCGGAGCGGACGTCCCGTTCTCGTCGCAGTCCGCCTGGTACTTCGAGTTCGGCGTCGCCTACGTCTGGGCCCGGATGACGAACCACGTGCCGGCGAAAGGCGATCTCGCTCCATCGCCGACCGTCACCGCCGACACCGACCTGACCGGTCCAAACTTCTGGCTCGGCATCGGCCGCGCCTTCTGAGAGCGCTGTACCGGTTTCCCGAATCATTTGTCCTACTATCATCGAAGGGGAATTGTCATGAAGACGACGTTGCGTCAGCGCCTGTGCCGCGTCGCATGCATCGCAGTGCTGCCGGCGGCCATGGTTACTGCACTCGGCGGCTGCGCCAGCCCGGAGGGCGTGGAGCAGGAGCAGGTTTACACGGCAGCCAACGGGTTCGCCGTGGTGGACACGTTCACCTACGTCGGAACCGTGACGGGCATCGACGCCACGAAGCGCAGGCTCACCGTCACGACCCCGGAGGGAAAGTCCGGGACCTTCAAGGCGGCCAAGAACGTGGACCTCACGCAGTTCCGGGTAGGCCAGCAGATCGGCTTCCAGGCGACCGAGGCCA
>JBBIVG010000136.1:3644-8510 GCA_037439865.1 Nevskiaceae bacterium | reverse complement strand
CGACAACACAGTCGAGTCGCACCTGCGCGGAGTCCGGCGCGCTGAACTTAATCCAGAGGACGTCCGAGAACAAGCTAGCGAATGACGCAACGTAGCCCGTGTTTTTGACCAAGTCCCCGGCCGCCGTGCCGTCGGAGTACATCGTGACCACGGGTGGCCCGGAATCATAGTTCCCGCCCAGCTGGAACGTGTATGTGTTCCCGTTGCTGCCCGTAACAATGATCGCGTTTTCGGCGCCAGTTCCGTTTCCGGTCAGAAGGAAATAGAAAGCATCCAGAGTAAACTTTTGCTGGCCCGAGGCGTCGGTAGCGTCGTTTGCGGACCCTTGAGACGAGGCCTTGTTCAGGGGACGCGTCATCAAAGGCACCACGGTTTGACTGAGTTCGATCACGCAGCTGCCATTGCCGCCGTTCGTCGAGTCGGCGCAGAGCGTGGAAGACTGAAGGTTCGTCGGATCGAACAAGAAATTGCCGTCTGCAGTGCTGTACCACTTCCAGCCGTTGTTAGCATCATCAAAGTGGATTAACTGGGTAACCATCGCGGCGCTTGCGGCCATGGGCGCCACCAGCATCACTGCCGCCACAAATGCCGGAAGTTTCCTGTTCATTTTCGTCTCCACTCCATTTCAGTCTTTCCCACCCCACGCACGGGCCCCAAGATCCAGCAGATCCGGAAACTGATAAGCGGGTTCACACCTTGGCGCTGCAAATATCGCGCCAGCCAGAAAATGTGTTACATAATCAAAGGGTTCCGGGAAGACAGTTCGAGGCCAACTCAAGGCCTGTAAGAAAATTCGACACTCGCGCCGAAGCCCCGCTTCTTGTTGGCCGGACAGAGCACGAGTGGACTGCTGGCTTCGGCCCTCGGCCGATGCATGCGCAGACGATCGAGTTACTCCGAGCGGTAGATTCTTTGCTCCCCGAAGCACGCCGCCGCGAAAGTGGCGTGACGGCAGCAATTGCCGGGGGCGACGTGGCTCGCTGGGTCATTTGACCCCAGCGAGCTCGCGCGCAAAGGCAAGCAATCGCGAAGCGAAGCGGCAGAACTGCAGAAACGGCCGCTACGAAAGCCGGACCGAGTCTAATTCCAGGTAGACGCTAGACCGCTGCCCTAATTCGAGCGGGGAAACGCCGCGCGATTCCCAATCCCAGCAGTCCGAGTCCGAGCAGGGCCAGCGAGCCTGGCTCTGGCACCTTGTCCTCGGGGATGCAGGTTCCAGGAGCGCAAACAAACGGGCCGTTGAGCGACATCTGCCCCGCGCCCTTCCATTCCAGTTCACAGGTCGGCGGCGACGTGGGAGAGGAATTCTTGAGCCTGCTCTTGTTCTCCTTGTTCTTGTTCGACTCGTTGTTGTTATTCGAGTTCTTGCATTGCTGGCGGATGAATTGCGCTCGGATCGGGTTCTTCGAGTTTGTGATCATGGCCTCAGTCAGGAGCGAGTTGAATGTGACTCGCACCAGCCAGCTGTAGACAGGCCCGGCCGCCGGGTCATTCGGCAAGGTCGGCGCGAGCGCGTAGTTGGCCTCGAGCGTGATCCCGGAGCAAACGAACCCGCTGTTTCCATTGCCACCCTCGCAGCCGATGTTCGAGCCGGAAAGATTGTCGTTGATCGTCGTCGTCCAGAGTCCTGCGCCGCCCGGGCCCGACAGCAGGCTTGCGCTGACCAGGGCGGGCCCCCCATCGACCTTGAAGTTGATTCCGGAGATGTACGTTCGGTTTGCGTTCGTGAAACTCGTGAAGTCCGCGAGATACGTGAAGTCGTAGACAAATCCGCCCACGTTTGCGGCCGTCACCGTGTAGTAGGCGCCATCTTCGGTCACCGAATACGCCGACACCGCCCCAGGGGAGGCCAATGCCCCCGAGCCCAGCAGAATTACTGCTGCTGCGACACGATGTCTTGTAAGGCGGCTCGCTGCGCGAGGCGTCCACTTATTGATGATCATGTGATTCCTTGCAGTTCCACAGTTTCTTGAACAGGCGGATCAAGTTCGCAACGAAGCGGTTTGCCGGCGCTACGCTCAATTGAGCGCCAGTTGCGACAAGAGAAGCATGATTCGTGCCAAATGTGTAATTCCCTGTCAGGCAAAGAGAATCACGAAATGTAACGTCAGGTTTTTGGGCCTCACGTAAGAAATGCCGACAAAAAAATGTCTGTTTTACATAGTCTTGCGCGGAAATCCAGAAGCGATGTCTTCGCGCTTGCCGCGGTCGTCCGTGCCACCACTGTTCGTCGGTCTGCCAGCCGGATGTACGCCGTCACGCGCGCGAGTTTGGCCTGACACGCAACCAGAGGGATGAGCTCCGAGATTCGTGAATTTCACCCGACGTGCCCTAAGCGGCCCGTTCTGCAATGCAGTTCACATTTCTGGGGCGACCTGAACCATGAGGCCGGATCATGTATCTGTAGCAACGACCGACACTCCCGGTTAGGACGGATACCGGGGCTACTCTGCCTGTGTCGTCAGCCTGTACCGACAGCCGTACGTTCTCTGGTCGCTCGCTTTGGACCGCCGCCTGGCTACCTTGGTCAATGGTGGGACCGCCTTGCGTCGATAGCTCTCCAGGTTCGGCTCGAAGAACGTCGAGTAGCGCACTGGACGGACGATGGCCGGCGTGGTCACTGCTGCCTCTAGTAACGCCTTGCCCCAGGCGGAGAACGGCTGGTTGGTCACACGCCGCGTCGGGTCGGACGACGGCGTCTGCTAACCTAGCCGCCCCTCGCTGGAGTCCCCGTGTGCCTTCACCCCCGGGCCGCACCTTCGACCGCCGCCTAGCCGCCCTGGTGAACGCCAAGGCCGCCAGCGCCCTCCAGGGCGGCCTGAAGGGCGTCGAGAAGGAGTCCCTCCGGGTCACCCCCAAGGGCCTGATCGCCAAGACGCCTCATCCGAAGGCGCTGGGGTCGGCCCTGACGAACGAGCACATAACCACGGACTATTCCGAGGCGCTGATCGAGCTGGTGACCCCGGCCTTCCCGGAGACTTGGGAGCTGACCCAGTACCTCTGCGACCTGCACCAGTTCGTCTACCGGCACCTGGGCGACGAGCTCCTGTGGGCAACGAGCATGCCCTGCGCGATCAAGGGTGATGAGAGCATCTCGATCGCCGAGTACGGCAAGTCGAACGTCGGGACCATGAAGACCGTCTACCGGCGCGGCCTCGGCCACCGCTACGGGCGGGTGATGCAGGCCATCTCGGGCGTGCACTTCAATTACTCGTTTCCCGAGCACTTCTGGCCCGTGCTGGCGGAGCTCATGAAGAGCCACGACACCGGCCAGGCCTTCCGCTCCGACAGCTACTTCGCGCTGCTCCGGAACTACCGCCGTCACGGCTGGATCGTGCTCTACCTCTTCGGCAACTCGCCGGCGATCTGCCCGTCGTTCCTGCAGGGCCGCAAGGTGGACTGGCTCGAGGAGTTCGTGCCGGGCAGCCTCTACGCGCCGTACGCCACGTCGCTGCGCATGAGCGACCTCGGCTACCGCAACAAGAGCCAGGCGGGGCTCTCCGTCTCGGTGAACAGCCTCGACCACTATGTCCGCGATCTCACGCAGGCGATCACGACCTCGCACCCCGACTACGAGAAGATCGGCGTGAAGGTGGACGGCGAGTACCGGCAGCTCAACGCGAACCTGCTGCAGATCGAGAACGAGTACTACAGCTTCATCCGCCCGAAGCGCATCACGATGTCGGGTGAGCGGCCGACGAAGGCGCTGCGGCGCGCCGGCGTGCAGTACGTCGAGATGCGGTCGCTGGATGTCAGCGCTTTCGATCCGGTGGGCGTGAACCAGAACAAGCTGCGCTTCCTCGAGGCGTTCGCGGCGTACTGCACGCTGAGCGAGAGCCCGCCGATCCAGTCGTCCGAGCAGGCCGACCTCGACGGCAATCACGTGCGCGTCGCGAGGGAAGGGCGCAGGCCCGGGCTGATGCTGCGGCGTGATGGGCGCGACGTCTCGCTGCGCGACTGGGCGAACGAAATCGTCGACTCGATGCGCGGTGTGTGCGAGCTGCTCGACGAAGGCGATCCGCAGAAGCCTTACGCCGCAGCGCTCGAGGCACAGGAGGCGAAGGTGCGCGACGTGTCGCTTACGCCGGCGGCGCGCTCTCTCGAGGAGATGCGCACGAACGAGGAGTCGTTCTTCAACTTCGCGCTGCGCATGTCGAACGTGCACAAGTCGTACTTCCTCGAACTCTTCTCGCCGAACGAGTCGCGGCAGGACGAGTTCGCGGCGGAGGCGGAGGAATCGCTTCGTGCACAGGCGAAGATCGAAGCCGGAGACAAGCTCAGCTTCGACGAGTATCTCGCGCAGTACTTCGCGGCCTGAAAGGCCTGTTTCCGCAGTGCGGCGTGATTTCGCACGAATCCGGCGTATACTTTGTCGACGTTCAGTGACGGAGCTTGTTCTTCCGGTCACACGCGGCCTGCAGGGCCGACGAAGAAGAAGCGAGGTCACTTGACATAACGCGGTCCAGGATCGGGCCGTGATGCTGGGGAAATGGAGCGATGATCGGTACAAAATCGGAAAGCCTGTCGTGGCGCGAGCGTGCCATGACCCTGGAAGCGTCGTCCGCTGAAACGCGGGGCTCAGGGTCAAACCCGGCGGTCCTCGATTTCAAGCCTTCCAGCGTCGAGTCCAGCGCCTGGGATCCGTACGAGGTCTGGCTCACGCGCGTGAAGCAGCCTCGCGACGCCCGCACCCGGAAATAGATAAATCGGTGCCTGGCACCGATTTACTTCAGGATCCCGGTCTCCAGCCGTCCGCGCGAATCCATCGCGCCCCGCAGCATCCCCGGCGAATTGAACGGCATCGCGATCGTCCCGTCGCGGCCGATCGCAATTACTCCGCCTGAGCCGCCGAGCCTCACGAGCTGG
>JBBIVG010000136.1:0-3598 GCA_037439865.1 Nevskiaceae bacterium | reverse complement strand
AACGCATCAGCGACGCGATCTCATGCGCCACCGCCGCGCGGATGAAGAACTCCCCGTGCCCGGTCGCCGAGACCGCGCAGCAGTCGTTCGCGGCATACGTTCCCGCCCCGATGAGCGGCGAGTCGCCAACGCGCCCCCACTTCTTGCCGGTCATGCCGCCGGTGGATGTCGCGGCTGCGAGATTCCCGGCCTCGTCCACTGCAACCGCGCCGACTGTTCCCAGCACAGCTTCGCCCCCGGGCTTCTCCGCACCGCCCAGCATCCGCTCGAGTTCGAGCCGTCTCCGCTCGGTCGAGAAGTAGGCATTGGGCACCGGCTCGAGCCCGTGCTCGAGCGCGAACTCCTCCGCGCCTGGTCCCGCGAGCATCACGTGGGGCGAGCGATCCATGACGAGGCGCGCAAGCTGTATCGGGTTGCGTACATGGCGCACTCCGGTGACGGAACCGGCGCGCAGGTCGCGACCGTCCATGATCGACGCGTCGAGTTCGTGCACACCACTCGCCGCGAGCACCGAGCCACGGCCCGCGTTGAAGAGCGGATCGTCCTCCAACGTCTTCACCGCAGCGACGACGGCATCGAGCGCCATGCCGCCGTGCTCGAGGATTCCGTGGCCGGCGCGGAGGGCAGCCGCGAGTCCGTCATGGAATTCGCGCTGCTTCTCGGGTGTCAGCTCGGACGGCGGCAACGTGCCGGCCCCGCCGTGGATGGCAATTGCATGCATGGCTTCGGATTATCGCCGATCCTTCGTACGCCACTGATCAACATTCGCGACACAGTCGGACGGCCTGCACGGTCAGCGGGGCGTTGCGGCGTCGCATGCAAGACTTGTGTTGGCGTATTTGACAACGGCCAATGTTTGTTGGCAAATTCGCCAACATGCCAGCGGTCCTAGTGCACCGGGACAGATACGACTTCGACGACGGTGCGGTGCTTGAAATGGTGATCTGGAAGGTGCCGGGTCCGGTCGCTGGCAGTCGTCATCGCTACAAGTATCCGCTGTACTACGGACGCGACGGGAAGCGCGTGGTCGGTTACGACAACGAGCGACCCAAGGGCGATCACCGGCACCTGCACGGACGCGAAGAGTCGTATCGATTCGTAACAGTCGAGAGGCTGGTCGCGGATTTCCTGGCGGACGTCCAGAAGGAGCGTGAGCAATGACCAGGGCGATACTGCGCATCCGTCGCGACTCGGAACAGGCGCTCGCCGAGATGAGCAAGCGCTTCGTCGCGGCATGGAAGTCCGGCCGGTCGACGGGCGACGTGTTCACGTTCGAGTCTCCCGCCGCCATGTTCCGCGTGCTCACGCCCAGGCGTTGGGACCTCATCGAGCGATTGCAGGCGACCGGACCAACCAGCGTGCGCGGCTTGGCGCGACTGCTTGATCGCGACGTCAAGCGGGTCCATGAGGATGTGACAGCACTCCTTGATCTCGGACTCGTGGCGAAAACGGAGAAGGGACGCGTGCACGTGCCGTACAGCGTGATCGAGGCGGATTTTGCGCTGCGGGCCGCCTGACGGATTCCTCTTCAGTGACGCGGCATGGAATCGGTCATTTCAGACTCGCTCGCCCACACGATCCGCACTCTTTATCCAGCGCTCGCGACGCTGACGGACCGCGCACTCGCGAAGGTGCTGGAGCGAGCCGCGGTGGTCGATCTCCCCGCCGGCACCGCGCTCTTTGGCGAAGGCTCCGTCTGCCAGCAGTTTCCGCTCGTGCTCGAAGGCGCGATCCGCGTCGCCAAGGTCGGCGAAGGACGCGAACTGCAGCTCTATCGTGTGACTCCCGGCGAGTGCTGCGTGCTCACCAGCAGTTGTCTGGTCGGCGGGCGCGACTACCCGGCGAGCGGCGTGGTGGAGAGCGGCGTCCGGCTTGTCGTGCTGCCACGCGAGGTGTTCGACGACCTCATGGCGTCGCATCCGCCGTTCCGCCAGTACGTGTTCGGCCTGTTCGCTGATCGACTCACGGACCTGATGGGCCTGGTCGAGGCGGTCGCCTTCCACAAGCTCGATCGCCGCGTCGCGGGCGCGTTGCTTGGTCACGGCCGGGTCGTCGAAATGACGCACCAGCAGCTCGCGGACTCGGTCGGCAGCGTGCGCGAGATCGTCACGCGCGTGTTGCGCAGCTTCGCGGACCACGGCCTGGTGAAACTCGGGCGCGGCTCGATCGAGGTGCTCGATGCGGCGGGCCTGCGGAGAATCGCGGAAGGGCAGTAGGCGTCGTCCCGCAGGCGCCTGCTCGAATGCGAGTGGATCAGGCCCATGCCAAGGACCCAGGTCTCGGTGACTTTGGTTACTGACGGCCCCGGGTGGCTCCCATAGCATTCCTCCCGCGGTCCGGCCTCGAGCCGGGCCATCGAATATTCAACGAGGAGGATCGGAACATGGCTGCCAACGTCGGTGGAATCGATCGCACGCTGCGCATCGTCGTCGGGATCGTGCTGATCGCGCTGTTCTTCACGCTGCAGGGTCCGGTGCGCTACGTGGGCCTGCTCGGCTTCGTTGCGCTCTTCACGGGGCTCTTCAGCTTCTGCCCGCTGTACACGGTGCTGGGCATCAACACCTGCGGATTGAAGAAATAAATCGGTGCCTGGCACCGAATTTCAGCCGACGGCGGACGTCACCCAGCGGGCAAGCTGGTCGCTCCGCATCACCCCCGACTGTCGCGCGACCTCGCGCCCGTCCTTAAAAACGATCAGCGTCGGGATGCTGCGGATGCCGTAGCGCGCGGCCACTCCCTGCGCCTCGTCGGTGTTCAGCTTCGCGAACCGCACGTGAGGTTCCATCGTCCGCGCGGTCTCCTCGAACCCGGGCGCCATCATCCGGCAAGGCGCACACCATGGCGCCCAGAAGTCCACGACGATGGGCAGGTCGCTCTTGCCGACGTGCTGGTCGAAGCTGGCGTCGTCGAGCTCGATGGGGTGACCCTCGAACAGCGGCGCGTGGCATCGCGGGCAGCGTGGGTCGTCGCCGAGGCGCTCCGGCGGAACACCGACGATCCCGTTGCAGTGGTGACAGACGACCCGGCGTGACGACATAGGCTCTCCGAACAGGCGACGCTTGGATGGGGACGCTTTCCCTCGCGCTACATGGGGACGCTGCCCTTTGGATTCAAACGGCAGCGTCCCCATTTACCCCATCAAGGGGAAACGTCCCCTTTTCACTGTTTTCCGTAGAATTACGATCATGCGCTACAAGGACTACTACAAGGTCATGGGCGTGGCGCGCGACGCGAGCCAGGAGGACATCAAGCGCGCCTACCGCAAGCTCGCCCGCAAGTACCACCCGGACGTCAGCAAGGAAAAGGACGCCGAGGAGAAGTTCAAGGAGCTGCAGGAGGCGCACGAGGTCCTGAAGGACCCTGAGAAGCGCGCTGCCTACGACCAGCTCGGACCCGACTGGCGCCAGGGCCAGGATTTCCGGCCGCCCCCGGACTGGGGCAAGGGCTTCGAGTTCTCGCGCGGGCAGGGCGGCGCCGGGGGCCCGGGCGGCTTCAGCGACTTCTTCTCCGAGCTCTTCGGCGAGCGCAGCCCATTCGGCCAGCCGCACGCTGCCGGCGCCGGTCGACGTGCTGGTGCGCGAGCGCCTGTATCGGGGGC
>JBBIVG010000135.1:0-8617 GCA_037439865.1 Nevskiaceae bacterium | reverse complement strand
CTCGGCGGAGGGCAGGATCTTCACCAGCCCGCGGTAGGTGTTCTGGCGCTTGCCGGCGGAGATGCCCTTCGAGACGATCGTGCTGCGCGTGTTGCGCCCGATGTGGATCATCTTGGTGCCGGTGTCGGCCTGCTGGTAGTGATTGGCCAGCGCGACCGAGTAGAACTCGCCGACCGAGTTCTCGCCGGTCAGCACGCAGCTCGGGTACTTCCAGGTGATGGCGGAGCCGGTCTCGACCTGCGTCCAGCTGATGCGGGAATTGGCCCCGCGGCATTCACCCCGCTTCGTGACGAAGTTGTAGATGCCGCCGCGGCCTTCCTCGTCGCCCGGGTACCAGTTCTGCACCGTGGAGTACTTGATGTTCGCGTCGGCCAGGGCCACGAGCTCGACGACCGCCGCGTGGAGCTGGTTCTCGTCGCGCATCGGCGCCGTGCAGCCCTCGAGGTAGCTCACGTGGCTGCCCTCGTCGGCGACGATCAACGTGCGCTCGAACTGGCCGGTCTTGGCCGCATTGATGCGGAAGTAGGTCGAGAGCTCCATCGGGCAGCGGACGCCCCTGGGCACGTACACGAACGAGCCGTCCGAGAAAACCGCCGAGTTCAGCGTCGCAAAGAAGTTGTCGGTGTAAGGCACGACGCTGCCGAGGTACTGTTCGACGAGTCCGGGGTGGTCGCGCACGGCATCCGAGAACGGGCAGAAAATCACGCCGGCCTTGGCGAGTTTCTCCTTGAAAGTGGTGGCGACGGAAACGCTGTCGAAGACCGCGTCCACGGCCACGCCCGCGAGGCGCGCGCGTTCGTGCAGCGGCACGCCGAGCTTCTCGTAGGTCTGCAGGAGCTTCGGGTCCACTTCGTCGAGGCTCTTCGGCCCATCGGTCTTCGCCTTGGGTGCGGAGTAATACGAGATGGCCTGGTAGTCGATCGGTGCGATGCGCAGGTGCGCCCAGTCCGGCGGCTGCATGCCGAGCCAGTGACGGAAGGCGCGGAGACGCCAGTCGAGCATGAACTGCGGCTCGGCCTTCTTGCGGGAGATGAGACGGACCACGTCCTCGTCGAGGCCCGGGGGCACCGTGTCGGCTTCGATCTCCGTGATGAATCCGTGCCGGTACTTCTGGCCGACGATCGCGTCGAGATCCTGGGGTGTCGTGGACATGGCTCAGGTCCTGGCAGGCGTCCGTCGGTGCGGTGCGGGGACTGTCCCCGCCTGCGGCGACTGCCCGCGGACGGAACCGGAAAGGTTGGGGCGCCAGACAGCCACCGCCTCCTGCCCGCAGAGCTGGGCGAGCGTGATCTCGTCGAGCGAGTGGCGGATGGCGGAGTTGATGCGCTGCCAGGCTCCGCCGGTGCTGCAGGACGTCGCGATGTCGCAGGCGCTGTGGTCGCCGCTGCACTCGGTGATCGCCACGGGCCCCTCGATGGCGTCGATGATCGAGGATGCGCTGATCTGCGCAGCCGGGCGTGCGAGCCGGTACCCGCCATGCGCTCCCCGCACCGACGTGACCAGGCCCGCGCGATGGAAGTTCTTGAGGAGCTTGCTGACCGTGGGAGCCGCAAGCCGCGTCCGCACCGCCACCTCGGACGCGGTGTGGCGTCGCTCGGGCGGCGAGGCGAGGCAGGCGAGGATGACCGTGCCGTAGTCCGTCAGCTTGCTGATACGCAACATCGCGGTGCTTCCAGAATTGGTACAATTTTAGTCCTATTGGCCCGGGGGCGCCAAGCGGAGCCGCATCGGCGGGTTAGTGCCATGAACCTGTTAGACTTTCCGCGGTCGAAAGTTGCGCTGCCCGTACCCGACGGGCCCGTCAGCCGGAGTAGACGTTGCATCCCATCGAACTCGAGGCGGCCTAGCGCGCCTGTCGTGACCTGACCGTGATGAATCAGACGAGCCCCGCTTCCGGCCCCGGGCCGGGCGCGGATACCCGGAATATTGCCGCCCTCCACGGCGTCCACTACGCGGTGGACGACAAGGTCGTGTTCGACGGGCTCGACATCGAGATCCGGCGGGGCGAGGTCACGGCGATCATGGGCCCCAGCGGAACAGGCAAGACCACGCTCCTCAGGCTCATCACCGGGCAGATCCGGGCGGACGCCGGCTCGGTCGTCGTGGACGGCCTGGACGTGGCGAAGCTGCCCATGCGCGACCTGTATGCGCTCCGGCGCCGCATGGGGATGCTGTTTCAGAACGGCGCGCTGTTCACGGACATCGACGTGTTCGAGAACGTCGCGTTCCCGCTCCGCGAGCATGCACGCCTGCCGGAAAGGCTCGTGCGCACGCTGGTCTTGACCAAGCTGCATGCCGTCGGGCTGCGGGGCGCGGCGCACCTGCTGCCGCAGCAGCTCTCGGGCGGCATGGCGCGGCGCGTGGCGCTCGCCCGTTCGATCGTCATGGACCCCGACATCCTCATCTACGACGAGCCCTTCGCGGGGCTCGACCCGATCTCGATGGGCGTGGTCATGCGCCTGATCCGCTCGCTGAATGACGCGCTCGGCATCTCGAGCATCGTCGTCACGCACGACGTCCAGGAGATTTCGCACATCGCCGACGTGAGCTACATCCTCTCCGAAGGACGCGTGATGGCGAGCGGTTCGCCCACCGAGCTGCGCGATCACCCGTCGCCGCTCGTGCACCAGTTCATCGAGGGACTCGCTGACGGGCCGGTGCCGTTCCACTACCCGGCACCCGACTACCGCGCACAGCTGCTCGCGCAGCACGAGGGCGCGTGATGGCGCTGTTGCGCGAGCTCGTGGCGGGAATGCGGGACTTCCTCGCGAACGCGGGCGCGATGTCGCGCTTCTTTGCGCGCGTCCTTGCCATCTCGCCGAGCGGATTCCTGCGCCCTCGGCTGATCGTGGACCAGGTGTACAACGCCGGCGCGCTGTCGCTCGCGATCATCATGACGAGCGGGCTCTTCGTCGGCATGGTGATGGGCCTGCAGGGCCACGACCTCCTGGCGCGGATTGGATCCGAGGAGTCGCTCGGCATCGGCGCGGCGTTGACGCTCCTGAAGGAACTCGGCCCGGTCGTGACGGCTTTGCTCTTCGCCGGCCGCGCGGGCACGGCGCTGGCGTCCGAGATCGGGCTCATGCGTGCCACGGACCAGCTCTCCGCGATGGAGATCATGGCCGTGGACCCGATGCGCCGGGTCGTCCTGCCGCGGTTCCTGGGCGGCGTCATCTCGATGCCCTTGCTCGTCGGGATCTTCGTCGCGATCAGCATCTACGGCGTGCAGCTCATCGGCGTGCAGTACTTTGGCATCGACCAGGGCCAGTTCTGGTCGGAGATGCGCAGCTCGGTCGAGATCGAGGACGTGCGCGAGGGGCTCATCAAGGGCTTCGTATTCGGCGTGGCGTGCAGCCTGATCGCCGTGTACGAAGGATACAATGCGGACCCGACGGCCGAAGGCGTCGGCCGCGCGACCACCCGGACCGTCGTCATCTCGGCCGTGTCGACGCTGGTGCTCGACTACATCGTGACGGCCATCCTTCTCTGACCCGAGGCAATCATGCGGCAATCCCGCGCCATCGACGTTTCCACCGGCTTGTTCGTGCTGCTCGGCCTCGTGGCCATCGTGTTCCTGGTCACCCAGATCTCGAACCGCGAGTTCTCGCTCACCGAGAGTTCGTTCCGGCTCAAGGCGCAGTACGAGAACATCGGCGGCCTCAAGGTCGGGGCGCCCGTGAAGATGGCCGGGGTGACGATCGGCCGCGTCGAGGACATCAGCTACGACATGAAGCTCCTCAAGGCGATCGTCACGATGCGCATCGACAAGCGCTACAACGAGATCCCGAACGACAGCGACGCGAGCATCTTCACCGCGGGCCTGTTGGGCGGGCAATACATCGGCGTCTCGCCTGGAGGGTCCGAGGAGTACTTCAAGGACGGCGACCAGTTCCAGTTCGTCCAGGACGCCATCGTGCTCGAGAACCTGATCAGCAAGTACCTCTTCAGCCAGGCCGACAAGGCCGCGGCGGACAAGAACCAGGCCGCCGCCGCATCCTCGACCACAGAACCCGCACCCGCACCCAAGGAGTGAGATCCCGCATGCGTTTGTTCTTCCTGTCCTTCTGCGCCTTGCTCGCCTTTGCAGGCATTGCACGCGTGGCCGACGCGCAGGCGGTCCCGGGACCGGGCCCGCAGGAACTGATCGAGAAGGTGTCGCAGCAGATGCTGCAGGACATCGACAAGAACCGCGAAGTGCTGCGCAAGGACCCGGCAAAGCTGCGGGCACTCGTGGACAAGAACCTGCTGCCGAACTTCGACACGGACTACTCCGCGCGGCTCGTGCTCGGCAAGTACTGGCGGACGGCCACGCCGGACCAGCAGCACCGCTTCATCGAGGCGTTCATCGAGTCGATGATGCGGCAGTACGGCAATGCGCTGCTCGAATTCACGGCGGACCGGCTCACGATCCTGCCGTTCAAGGGCGACGTCGCGAGCGGCACGGCGACCGTGCGCACCGAGGTGAAGCGCGACAACGGCACGCCGGTGCCGGTCAACTACAGCATGCGCGGCACGCCGCTGGGCTGGAAGGCCTGGGACGTGACAATCGAGGGCGTCTCCTACGTGAAGAACTTCCGCACCGACTTCGGCAGCGAGATCGAGGCGAAGGGCCTCGACGCGGTGATCCGGAGGCTCGAGACGGAGAATGCCGCCGGCGGCAAGGCACCGGCGGCGAAGGCGCCTGCCAAGGCGGGCTGACCGTGACGGGATTCTCGATCGAGCAGGCGGGACCGGGGCGCCTCGGCGCAAGCGGCGAACTCACGTTCGCCACGGCGGCCCACGCGCTTCGAACAGGCAGCGACTTGATCTCGAAGGGTGGGCCCTGGGTCGTGGACCTGACCCGCATCGAATCGGGCGACAGCGCTGGCGTGGCGGTCTTGATCGAGTGGCTGGCGGCGGCGGAGGGGAGTGGTACGACCCTGCGCTACGAGAACGTGCCGGCGCAGATGCTGGCCATCGCGCGCATCTCAGACATCGAGAGCCTGCTGCTGGCCGGCTGAACGACCGTCACGACGCGGGCCGCGGTCACTTGGAGACCGGCTCCTCCTGGTTCGCCTAGTCGATCAGCTGCTGCATTTCCTCGTCCACCGGTTCCTCCGGCGGATTGCCGTCGTAGATGAGGTACCGTCTCCGCTGCAGGTAGGCATCGCGTACGAACCCATACCGGTCGTAGGCGCGATCGAGCATCGGATCGACCGCCAGCAGCCGTGCGCGGGTGTGGACGGCGCTCAGCGCCAGCGAGCCCCACCTCGCGTTGCCCAGGTTGAACCAGTAGAGCGGGGTAATCAGGCGCTGCCCGACCGACGACGGCAGGTCGCGCGCCGTGGACGGCCCAAGCAACGGCAGCATCAGGAACGGCCCCGCCGGCACGCCCCATCGGCCGAGCGTCTGGCCGAGATCTTCCTCGTGCTCGGGCAGGCGCGCACCCGAAGCAACGTCGATCAGACCGCCCCAGCCAAGTGTCGTGTTGATCACGAATCGAGCCGTGTCCTGTCCCGCGGCCACGAGCTTGCCCTGCAGGAGCTGGTTCACGATCGTCCACGGATAGCCGAGGTTCGTGAAGAAGTTGCCGACACCCGTCTGGAACCACGAGGGCGTGTGTTCGTGATAGGCGACCGCGACGGGCCTCAGCGCGGCCCGGTCGATGGTCTCGTTCATGCGGAACGCGTCGCGGTTGACTTGCTCCAACGGGTCGGCGGGGTTGCGCTTGCCGGTCGTTGCGCAACCGCCGAGCAGGACGCCTATGCAAACGAGCGCCGCCAGGCGCGGCAAGCCTTTCTCAGGCAGGTTCATCGGGGCTCCAGGATCCGCGCGTCGGTCGCGGGATCGCGATTCTACAGGGGATCCTCAGCTCCTCGGCGGCTGGCCGCCGCCCGGGTTCGGCGGCTGTGGCCCGCGCTTCGGCATCGCTTCGCGCAGTTCCGTCAGGCGCGCCGCGAAGCGCGCCCGCTGGACGTCGGTGATGGACGGCACGGAGAGCGCCAGTTCGAGCTGGTTGATGGCGAGCGGCAGGTCGCCGTCCATGATGTGGTACTCGGCCATGTACGAGTAGGCGTCGGCGACGTCGCCCGCCTGGTTGGCCGCCAGCGCAGTGAGACGGATCTGTTCCGGCGACGGAGGTACGTTGTTGAAAAGGTCCAGCAGGACTTCGTGCGCGCGTTTCGGCCGCCCCGCCTGCAGCAGCGCCTGGGCGTAGCGAATCGTGACGGGCACGTTCCTCGGTGCGAGCTCGCGCGCCCGTTCGAGCGTGTTCAGCGCCGCCTTGGTCTGGCCCGCGGCCAGCTGCGCCTGGCCGAGCGCGGTATAGACCTGCATGACTTCGGGGTGGGTGGCCACGAGGTGCTCGAAAGTCGGGATCGCGTGCGCCGTGTCGCCCGCCATGAACTGCGCCAGCGCCTTGCCGTAGATCTGCGCGACGGAGCTGTCGGCCTCGTTGTCGGTGACCGAGACGTAGTAGTCCCGGGGGTCGTGGCCGGACGGAGTGGTGAGCACGCGAACGCGCTCACGCGTGATGGCATAGCTCATCGTGTCGTGCGGGACCACGGGCGGATACTGTGCCGCGCGGCCCTTCGCCTCGGCCATGCGGGCGCTCGTGACCGGGTGGCTCTTCAGGAGTTCGGGCACCCAGTCCGGGCTGAGCTGCGTGCGCCGGCCCATTTCGCCAAAGAAGTCGGCCATGCCGTTCGGGTCGAAGCCCGCATTGGCCATGAGCCCGATCCCGACCCGGTCGGCCTCGTACTCGTTCTCGCGCGTGAAGTTGAGCTGGGACTGCGCCGCCAGCCCCTGCGCCGTGGCGATCGCCCCCATCGTGGCGTCGGGGCCGACGCCGGCCACTGCCGAGAGGAGGATGGCGGCGAGCGTCGCGGCGGTGGAGACCAGGCTGGTGCGCGACTGGTCCTCGATGCTCCGCGCGATGTGGCGCTGCGTCACGTGCGAGACTTCGTGGGCGTAGACCCCCGCGAGTTCGCTCTCGTTGCGCGTCTCGAGCAGGAGTCCGGAATGGATGCCGATGAACCCGCCCGGCAGCGCGAAGGCGTTGATCGTGGGGTCGTTCACCAGGAAAAAGGTGAAATCGCGGTTGCCGCTCTGCGCGAGGCTCGACAACCGCAGTCCCAGGCTCTGCAGGTACTCATTGGTCTCCGGGTCCTCGAGAATCCGGCCGGAGTCCCGCAGGCCGCGCATGACCATGCGCCCGATGCTGTACTCGTCCGCGAGGCTGAGCGTTGCCCCGGCGGCCGTCCCCATCTCCGGGAGCTGGTCCTGGATTTCCGGCTTGATCTCAGGCGCCGCCTGCTGTGCGAACAGCGGTCCGGGCAGGGCGAGCCAGGCCGCGAGGCCGATTCCGGACAGCAGGGCGGGGAGGCGGGCGCGGAAGAGGCGGCTCATGCGCTGATTGGACCGTATTGCGGCCGCAGGGGTTCCATGCGTCGGGGACCCGGCCGGTCAGAGGGTTTCCGACGCCACGTCGGCCAGCCGCGACCGCTCTCCGCGCATCAGGGTAATGTGGCCGTAGTGCGGCCAGCCGCGGAAACGATTGACGACATAGGTCAGGCCTGACGTCGTCTCGGACAGGTAGGGAGTGTCGATCTGTGCGATGTTGCCGAGGCAGACGAGCTTGGTGCCCGGGCCGGCACGCGTGACGATCGCCTTCATCTGCTTCGGGGTCAGGTTCTGCGCCTCGTCCAGGATGATGTAGCGGTTGAGGAACGTCCGGCCGCGCATGAAGTTGAGCGAACGGATCTTGATCCGGTTGCGCAGCAGGTCGTTCGTCGCGGCGCGGCCCCAGCTGCCGCCCTCCTGGCTCTGCGTGAGCACCTCGAGGTTGTCCATGAGCGCGCCCATCCACGGCTCCATCTTTTCCTCTTCCGTGCCGGGCAGGAAACCGATGTCCTCGCCGAGCGGGATCGTCACGCGCGTCATGATGATCTCGTTGAACCGGTTGGTCTCGAGCGTCTGCGCGAGGCCCGCCGCGAGTGTCAGCAGCGTCTTGCCGGTGCCGGCGGGTCCGAGGATGGTGACGAAGTCGATCTCGGGGTCGAGCAGCAGGTTCAGCGCGAAGTTCTGCTCGCGATTGCGCGCATTGATGCCCCAGACGCCGTGACGCTCGCGCCGGAAGTCCCGCGCGACCTCGAGGACCGCGGAATCGCCCTCGAGGCGGCGTACGACGGCCTCGATGCCGTGCTCGCCGGTCTGGTAC
The DNA here is from genome assembly GCA_037439865.1 of Nevskiaceae bacterium. GTDB lineage: Bacteria > Pseudomonadota > Gammaproteobacteria > Steroidobacterales > Steroidobacteraceae > RPQJ01. Next base: position 420 of record JBBIVG010000135.1, on the reverse strand, counting down.
ACGAACTGGTTCGGGGCCCAGTTCGCAACGAGCTTGCCGCGGACGCGATAGAAGGCGCGGCCCTGCTCCTGCCACGACTCGAGGTTGCGCCCCGCACGCTCCCAGAAATTCGCCGGCAGTTCCTCGTGCCCGGTGAAAAGGAGGTCGGCGTCCTCGATCGTCTTGTCGCTGTTGTAGTCCTCGGCGTGCACCCCGATGATCGCGGCCTTGATGCGCAGGTTGATGTCCTTCGAGACGAGCGTGACGCGGGCCCGCGGATGCTCGCGCTGCAGCGCCACCGTGTGCGCGAGGATCGCGTTGTCCGCGCCGTGACCCGGCAGCGTGTCCGGCAGCCCCGTGGTCAGCTGTTTCGTCTGGAAGAAGAGCCGTCCCGTCGGCGGCTTCTTGCCGCCGTTCATGCCCTTGGCGACGGGCAACTCG
>JBBIVG010000134.1:0-8725 GCA_037439865.1 Nevskiaceae bacterium | reverse complement strand
TCTTGCGCGGGCCGCGCCCTCCAGCGCGAGATCCCGCGAGAACACCACGCCGGCGAGCTGGTGAACCGACACAAAGCTCGGCCGTTCAAGCAGGAACCACGCGGCGGACGGATTCTCGATCCAGAGCACGTTCGCGCCGACGGGAATCCTTGCCCGCCAGTTCGAAAAGGACGCGTACGACTCCCCGGAGTACGGCTGCGCCAGCGCTTGGCGTATCGCTGGCGGCAGCGTCGCAAGTCCTAGGGCGAAGACAGCGACGCCTGCGAGTGCGACGCCGACCCAGGTTGGGCGTCGGATGGACAGGACCCAGACGCCCACGGCGAATGCCCCAGCAGGGATTGCGAAATGTCCAACGTTACGCAATGCCTCGAGGCTTGCGTCGTCGGGGGAACCGAGCACCGGCAGGTGCAAGGCGTCGACTGCGGCGAGGCCGTTGAGCGCGGCGATAGCGAGGAACGCGCACCACGCTGCTCCGAGAATCCACCGGCCGGTCGACGGGGTCCCATCGCGCGGGCACCATGCGAGCCCAACGGCCGCAGCGGCGGCCGGCAGGCTGGCCGTCGATTCGACGTCGACCATTGCCGCAGCGACCAGGAGCGCCGCGGCCTGGTCGATGCGTCGGCCGCCCATTGCCGTGACAATCGTCGAAGGCAGCAGGAGCATCGCGAGCAGCGTCGTAAGCCACAACGCGCGCCACGGTTGGATCTGGAGTACGAGTGCGATGGGCGGCAGGAGGTCCGATCCTACTAATGCGAAGGCGAGGCCACAGGCCGCAACGATGAGCGACGCACGCGCTAGCTTGCCGGCCGGCGACGCGGCCAGGATGCGCGCGCCGGCGAGCAGCGCGCCGAGCGTGATCGCCGCGCGGCTCCAGTCGGAGTGGGTCCATTCGGACAGGAACAGAAACGAACTTCGACGCGCGATGACCGACAGCCACGCGGGATCGACGACCGAGAGGCGTCCGGTCGGCGCCACGATGGCGACGCCGAGCAACAGGGCACCTGCTAGCAGCGCCGCGGCCGCAGCGCGCCACCATTGGCGCTCGGGCAGCGCCAACAGGGCCGCCACCGCAATTGCCGGCGCAGTCATGAGCGGATGTACCGTGAGGGCTGCCGCGAGCAAGACTAGCGCCCAGCGGGCATGCCCGATCTGTTGCAGCGCGAGGGCTGCGAGGATCAGAGCCTCGGCTGGGAGCCGTGCACTGAAGAAACCTTCGGCGTACCTGAACACGTCACCACCGCCACCGTACGTGCCCGTGGCGGCAACGGAGAGCGCCAGCGACGCCCACGCAAGCTCGCGGCCACTCACCACGGTGGCCAGCCAAAAGCACGCGATGCCCCAGAGCACGCTTCCCGCGAGCGTCAGAATGGCCGCCGCGTGGTCCACGCCCAACCGTTCGTAGACCGGGGCGACGAGGTTCGTCAGCAGCGTGAATCGATCCTGCGAGCCGAAGAGAAAGAACAGGTCGTTCGCATAGCGGTCCGGGTGCGCCAACGCCTGGGCCTGCAGCGCGTAGAGTTGGGCATCGCCGTTCACCCACTGGTAAGGACGCAGCATCGGCCAAAGTGAGGCGATGCAGGCCGCCATCGCGAGGCTACCCGCGATCCGCATAGCGCGGCTGGGCCGGTCGTGCTGGTCCTGTTGGTTCATCGCACAAAACAAAGAGCCCCTCGCGAGGAGGGGCTCTCGTATCACTTGCGGCTGCTCGCAGGTCCGCGACTCACCGCCAGCGATCGCTGACTGCGTCGTGCATCAGCCGCGGCACGTCGCCGGCAAGTACTTGTTGGCGATCGACGTAGCGTCGGCCGGTGCGCCGCCGGTGCTCGGGTCAGACGCATTGGCGGGCGTCGGCGCCCGACCGCAGACCCAAATCACGTCATTGTTGTTGCTGACGGACGGCCGGAGGTCGAGCAGGCCGCCGCTGACGATCTGGTTGACCTGGCTACCACCGTACGTAATCGAAATCGTGCCGTCGCTGACAACGATCGACTCAACGTACTTGCCACTGACATCCGTACCCATGCCGGCCGCGTTGTTGTCCGCCGGCCAGGCACCCGTCTGCGCGAACGTTTCAGCAACGGCCGCCTTGGCGGCACCGGCCATCGCGAGGCCTTCCGACACCTGCGAGCGGATCGTGTAGTCCTGATAGGCGGGGATCGCGATCGCCGCCAGGATGCCGATGATCGCCACGACGATCATCAACTCGATGAGTGTGAAACCCTTCTGAATGCGCTTGTTCACGTGTGAACTCCTGTTCCTAGAATCGGTGACGGTTGACAGCGACCACAATGGGTCTGCGGTTACTCTTGGTGCAATGTCCGTGCCAAAATGAGCTGAAGTCGTAACCGCCTGTTTTTAGTTGGATTATCGCCCTCCGTCTGGGACGGCAGGCCAGGCTGATCCGTTTCGGTTGACACACGTTGTCAGTGACCGACAACGATTGTCAGTCGGCGATTGCCTACGCGGCGGAGCGCTCCTTGGCGCTCGACTCCTCGTGGTAGTCGTCCTCTGTATTCACCGCCCAGATCTCCGCCTTGCTCGTGCTGCCTCCGAGGATAGCGTCGACGGCCGCCTTGGCGGCTAGCATGGAGTGGTCCTGGTTGTTGTATCGGTGCATGCCGTTGCGACCGACCGGAAAGAGGTTCTCGAAGCGGTCGAGGCACGCTCGTACCTTGCCGATATCACGATACTCGCCGAAATAGGCCGGATAAGCCTTGGGCACGCGGACAACGGTTCCGTCCAATACGTCGTCGGCACTGATCAGGCCAATGTGGGCCAATTCTTCAGCCGCGAATTTCAGGAACTGCTGGTCCGGCATCGACCACAATTGGTCCCCTTCGGCGCAGAAGTACTCGAGGCCCAGCGACACCGTGCCGGGATTGGCGACCAGGTGCGGGCTCCAGTTGTTGAAGATCTGCAGGCGACCGAGTTTCACGTCGGGCTCCTGGATGTAGATCCAGTTGTCGGGTGGCATGCCGGTGTCCGCGGTCACTTGCGGACCGGCGGCCGTCATCTTCCTCACCACCAGCCCCGCGGTCATGAAGTCGCGATACGGAAGCCGGGTCGCAATGTGCAGCACCTCCGGGTCCTCGACCTCGAGTTGTCTCGCCAGGTCCGCGATCGGCATCGTCGATACCAGAGCGTCACAGTCGAAGCGCCGTGTCGTTCCCGCGGCGATGTCCAGCACGTCGGCGCCCGTGATGCGCTGTCCCTCGCGGTGGAGCCGCGTCACTCTCTGGCGCAGTAGTACTTTGCCCCCGGCCGACAGGACGCGATCGGCAACGGTCTCCCACATTTGGCCCGGGCCGAATTTCGGGTAGAGGAACCGTTCGATGAGGCTCGTCTCCACTTCTTTCTGTCGCACGTCCGAGTCGCGCCGGAGCGCACTCGATAGTGCATGCTGCAGCGCCTTCATGATCGACAGACCCTTTACGCGCTGCGCACCCCATTCGGCCGAAATCTCCGTGCAGGGCACGCCCCACACCTTTTCCGTATAGTCCTTGAAGAACGTGTGGTAGAGCCGGCTGCCAAAGCGGTTGATGAAGAAATCTTCGAGCGTCGCCTCTTCACGGCGCGGGAACGCGCGCGCCTTCAGGTAGCTCGTCCCGATGAGTCCAGCCTCGATCCAACCGAGGTTCGACAGTGTGCCGATGCTCAATCGCAGCGGATAGTCGAAGAACTTCCGCTGGTAGTAGATGCGCGAGAGCCGAGGACGTACGAGCATCACGGCGTCCGAGCCGGCGTGGCCGGTCAGCGCCGGCCTGAAGTCCCGTGCCTTTCCCTGGTAGGCGAGCTGGGCGCCGTCGGCGTCCTGGTCGTCGGCCACCGGCAGGATCTCCTGCCAGAAATTCATGACCCAATCCGACTTCGAGAAGAAACGATGGCCGCCGAGGTCCATACGATTGCCGCGGTAATTCACGGTCTTGGAGATGCCCCCGACTTGCGTTTCAGACTCGAGCACGATCGGCTGCCAGCCTGCACGAGCGCGCAGCAGTTCGTGCGCTGCGGTCAGGCCTGCGGGCCCTGCCCCGACGATCAATACGGTCTTCGTCACAACTTCGACTCCTCGGGGCCGGAGGACTGCGCGCCGGCGGGTCCCCATGGGCTGAACAACAGCCAACGCCGCATGGCGAAATTGGCCAGGAATGTAAATCCAGCGGCCAACACCTTCGCGAGCAGGTAGTACAGGCCGAATTTCGAGACTCCCACGTACATCGCAGCGAGGTTGACCGAGAGGCCCACGAGACCGATGGTGAGGAAGATGGCGAACTCGTTGCCGGCGCTCTCAAGGCGCCGGTAGCCGAACACATGCTTGACGGACGCCCAGTACACGAACAGTGTCCCAGCGAGGAACGATGCCGCCGCCGCCGCGAGATACGGAACGCCGAGGCCCGAGACGAGCAGGACGAGCAGGCCGATGTCGAACCCGAGTGCGACCACGGACGCGCCGACGTAGCCGCCGAATTCGCGCAGCAGACGGATCATCGCGCGTCACCGCCGCGGAAATCGGCGCAGTCGTACAGCACGATCGGGACACCCGTCGCCGGGAAGGCCATTTGCGCAACACCCCGTCCGATGTCGTCGTCCGACACGACGAACGCGAGTTCCGGGTCCCGGCAGACGGTGGCAAGTGCTTGCGCAGACAGGGGCTTCGGCTTCGCGTCGAGCGAGCCGGGCTCCAGGATCCAGAAGCCGCGATCGACGACGGGCTCGAGTACCATCGCGCGGCGTACGATTTCGGAGGCGAGTTCCGGCGAGTACACGACGCCGCCACTCTGGGATCGCGACAGGTAGCTGCGTCGATTCAGCAGGAACCAGGTCTCCTGAAGCTGGTCGGGCAGCCAGAGCACCTCGGCTTGCTCGGGCACGCGCACGCGCCAGTCGTCGAACGCTGCCCGCGCGGATTCCGGGAAGCGTTCTGCGCGCCACTCTGCCAGCGCCGGCGGGCCCAGTAGTGCCAAAGCGATGCAGCCGACAGCGGCGAGCAGCCCACGCTGCAGCGCTCCGGTCGAGCGTATGCACAGGAACCATGCGGCGAACGCGCCCAGTGCAACCGGCACGACGCTGCTGCCGAACGCGCGCAACAGCGCTAGCCAGCCCGGATTGCGCCCGCCGGCCGTCGCCAGCCCCACGGCACCCGCCGTTCGCAGGGTCGCCGCGAAAAGCACGGCGGCAAAAGCCGCCGAACCCGCCCAAACCAGCAATCTTCCGGACCGCGCATCGATTTGGCTCCGCGCCAGCCACAGGCCGCCCCCGGCCGCGATGAGTAGCGCCGGAGAGAGGTGCGAGACCACCGAAGCATTGAGGCGATCAATGAAGAGCAGTGATCCGGCCGCCACGAAGAGTGACGCAGCGCGATCCACCGCGCTGCCCCGCCAAAGCACGGTCAGGATGGCCGGCAGGGCGATCGTGGCGACGAGTCGCGCCGGCCACAGCCAGCGCCAAGGTTGTCCCTGCACCAGCACGTTGAGCGGCGAGACGTAGCTGATCACGGCCGTCAGCATCAGCCCGGCGACGGCTAGCCAGAAGGCAGCCGCCGCCAGTCGCGCCGCCTGCGTTCCCGCGAGTACCCGGGTAGCGAACAGCAGTGTCATCAGGCTCTGCAGGGTGTGATTCCAGTCCTCCGGTTGCCAGCCGTCGAGAAACAGGAAGCCGCTGCGGATCTTCGTCACGGCGAGCCACTGGCCGCCCATGACTGGGGTGTCGCCGCCCAGTGCGATGGCGCCACCGACGGCAAATACGCAAATCACCCCGGCCGCGACCGCCATTACGCCTTTCCGCGGCAACCAGTCCGAGGCTTGCATGATTGCAAGCAGCAGCGCGGCGGGAAATGCCATCAAGGGATGCAGCAGCATTGCGAGGACACAGGCCGCGACGCTCCAGGCGCGCTGTCCCTTGAGAAAGAGAAGCACGGCCAGCAGCGAGGCGACCTCCGCCGGCAGGCGAGCGGTCATGAACGGTTCGACGAGGTGGAAGATGCGCTGGCCGCCATAGGGCTCGGGCAGGGCGACCAGGAGGCCAAGGGACAGCAGGCCGGTCCTCGGCCCGAGCAGTGTCGACGCGAGCAGACCGGCGATTGCGAACCATGCGAACTGCATCAGGGCGCACAGCGCGGCGGCCGCATGCTCGAGGCCTAGCCGACCTATGAACCAGCCGTAAAGCGCCGGAAAGATGCTGAACTCGTCCTGCGACCGAAATCGGAAGAAGAGGTCGCCGGAGAGCGGCTGGGGTTGGAGGTGGATCAGGCCGGATGCCGCGTAGCCCTGCGCGTCATGGTTCAGGCCAAAGTAAGGAGTCGCTACGATCCAGAGCGCAGCGTACATAAGGCAAGCAGCGAGTACGCCAAGGGTTCCGGGGGAGATGTCATCGATTGCAGAGTCCGCCCGCCACGCCTGGCGCACGCTCGAGTCGGGGGCTTCAGTTGTGTGCACTCGGTATCCGTTTTCTGGCCGTGACGTGAATGGCGTGTGATTATGTTGCATCAGAAGATCGTCAACGTGTGAACCAGGTCGCCGATTCGACGCGCCGGTGGCCTGAGGAACGCGAGGTCATACGGCAGACTGTCCACCCGGATTCGACCCTGGTTTCAGGAGCCCCGTGTCTCGACCGCTCAGACTGGCGTTGATCTGGCTAGTGGCCAGTGTCGTGACGCTCGTCGTCACCTTGCAGATGGCCACGGCCTCGTTTCTGGGCGGGCGCTACCTTCCGGTCGGTCACGACGCGTTCTACCACGGGCGTCGGGTCCTCAATGCCGTCGTATCCGGCCGCGTGATGCAGTTCGACCCCCTCATGCATGCACCGGACGGGGACTGGGTGACTTGGCCATGGCTCTATGATTCCGTGCTTGCGTGGCTCACGCGCTTGCTTGCGGACCTGACCGGTGGAAATCCGGAGACGGTGCTGATGCATCTGCCTCCGCTCTTCGGAGTGGTCGGGGCGGCGCTGGTCGTGCTCGTCGCTGCGTCTGTCGGACTGCCAGAGGCCTTCATCGGCATGGCGGCGCTGGCCTTCGCGCTGCACGCATTCACCCAGTTCCAGTTCGGCGTCGGCTCACTGGACCATCACGGTGCGGAGCAACTGCTGTCGCTGGCGGTACTGCTGCTCGGCCTGCGTTGGCTGCAGCGGGCGGACTCCAGTGCCCGCGCGGTGGCCCTCGGTGCACTGCTCGGTGCCGCGGTCGGTGTCCATGCCGGGCTCGTGGTGCTGCAGGTTCCCTTTGTGCTCGCCTGCGGCGTGCTCTGGTTGCGTGGCGACCTGCCGGCGTTCCGGTCGGTTGCCGCGGTGGCAGCCGCCCTCGTTGCCGGTGCGTTGCTCGTATTGCTGCCAGCCGCCACATTCTGGCAGCCACGGTTCGATCTCTATTACCTCTCGTCACTGCACCTCTATGTGGCCTGCGCGAGCGCGGTCGTGCTGCTAGTCATGGCCCGTTGGCCGTTCACACCCGCGCGCCTCGCCGGCCTCGCCGGGGTCGTGATCCTGCTCGCGTTTCCCCTCGCGCGCGTGCTGATGTTCTCCGGGGACTTCCTGGCCGGCGACCTCGCCGCCATCGGCAACATCGACGAGATCCGCTCGCCATTCAGCGGGCTCGACGGCGCCCAGGGATTCCGGCGCTTGAACCAGGTCTACACGTTCCTGGTCTGGTTCGCGCCGCCGATGCTGCTGCTGTCGGGAGTCATGTCGTTCCGCGAGCGCGATCGCAGCCTGGTCTATTTCTGGGTCAGTTGCTGCTTCGGTCTGCTGCTGCTCATTCTGCAGCGGCGGCTGGGCTCCTTTGGCGCAGCGTACCTCTACCTGCCCGTGCTGCTGGTCGTCGCTCGCGCGACGCTGCGCTGGCCGACGCGTGCGGGCGCGATTGCAGGTGTGGCGGCACTCGCTTTCCTGCTGGCCTACGCGCCGACGATCCGCCATCAGTTGTTCGCACGCCGGGTGCCGTCCATGGACGAGCATTTCTCGACGGTACGTTACGTCCTCCCGGTGCTGATCGATGCCTGCAAAAAGGCGCCCGGTGTGGTGCTGGCGGATCCCGGTGACGGGCACATCGTCCGCTATTTCACAAACTGTGGTGTGGTCGGCAATAACTTCAGGCTCACGCCGCTCGACGTGCGAAAGGTTGCCGAGACCCTGCAACTTATCGGAGCGCCACTTTCGGAACTGCAGGCGAGGGCGCCATACGTGCGCTACGTGCTCGCACGGCTCAAACCTCCGGCGGAGTCGCCGGATCCAGTGTTGTTCGAGGAACTGCTACGAGGCCAAGCTGCGCACGAACCCGGGCTCGCGACGATTGTCGAGGTCGGCAGCGGTCCACAGAGCGACGGGCCGAAGGTACTGGGCGTCTACCGTATCGATGTGGCCGGCGGTGCGGCCCCACCACCTACTCGATCCCCAACTTCTTCACCCGATACCTGAGCTGCCGGAACGTCATCCCCAGCAACTCCGCGGCCTTCGTCTTGTTGTACCGCGTCTGTTCCAACGCCTTGATGATCGCCTCGCGCTCGATGTGCTCCAGCTGTCCTTCCAGCCCATCCGCACCCGCATCTTCCGCAGCGGCCGCCGGCATTTCAAACCCCGCCCCCTGCTTGAGCAGGATGTCCTCCGGCACGATCCGATCGCCCGTGCACAACGTCACGGCCCGCTCGAGAATGTTCTCCAGCTCGCGGACATTGCCCGGGTACGCGTAGGTCATGAGCTTTTCGAGCGCCTCGTCGCTGATCTGCGGCCGCGGCAC
>JBBIVG010000133.1:0-8759 GCA_037439865.1 Nevskiaceae bacterium | reverse complement strand
TCCGCGAGCACCAGCTGCGGGCGCGTGACGAGCGCCCGCGCGACGGCGGCCCTCTGCCTCTCGCCTCCCGAGAGCTGCGCGGGGCGGTGCGTGAGCCGTGCGCCGAGGCCGACGCGCTCGAGCAGGCGGCGCGCCTCGCGCTCCGCTTCCACCACGGGCGTGCGCCGCACCAGCAGCGGCATCGCGACGTTCTCGAGCGCCGTGAACTCGGGCAGCAGGTGGTGAAACTGGTAGACGAAGCCGAGCGCCCGGTTGCGCAGCACGCCACGGGCCGCGTCGGACAGGTCGGCGAGCGACTGGCCCGCGAGCCGCACAGTGCCGCTCGACGGCAGGTCGAGTCCGCCGAGGATCTGCAGGAGCGTCGTCTTGCCGGAGCCCGACGCGCCGATGATCGCCAGCAGTTCTCCCCGCTCGACGCGCAGGTCCACGCCCGTCAGCACCTCGAGCCGTTGCCCGCCCTCGTCGAAGTGCTTGCGCACGTCGTCGCAGCTCAGGATCGTCGCATCACTCATGTCGCAAGGCCCTCGCCGGGTCGGTGCGTGCCGCGCGCCAGGCGGGATACAGGGTGGAAAGGCAGCACAGGACGAACGCCGTGGCCGCGATCAGCACGACGTCGCCGGTCTCGACCCGGGCCGGCAGGTCGCTCATCAGGTAGACGCTCGCGTCCATGAACTGTGTATTCAGCAGCCGCTCGAGCCGGTGCACCAGCGACTCCAGGTTGAACGAAAGCAGCATCCCCAGGAGGACGCCGCCCGCCGTGCCCAGGACACCGATCACCGTGCCCTGGGTCGCGAAGATCGCGAGCACGCTCGATGGCTTCGCGCCGAAGGTGCGCAGGATTGCGATGTCCGGCTGCTTGTCCTTCACGGCCATCACGAGCGTCGAGACGATGTTGAAGGCCGCGACCGCCACGACGAGCAGAAGGATGAAGAACATCATGCGCTTCGTGAGCTCGATAGAGCGGAAGAAGTTCGCCTGCCGTTGCGTCCAGTCCTCGACATAGAGCCCGCCGCCGAGCTCGTGCGCGACCTCGCGCGACACCCGCGGCGCCTCGTATGGATCGCGCATCGCGAGGCGCAGTCCGCTCACGTTCGAGCCGAGCCGGAACAGGCGCTGGGCATCGGACAGGTTGACCAGCGCGAGGCCGTTGTCGATCTCGTACATGCCCGAGTAGAAGATCCCGGCGACCGTGAAACGCCGCATGCGCGGCACGACGCCCGCCGGCGTGACGTTGCCCTGTGCGATCGCCACCACGACGCTGTCGCCGACCGACACGCCGAGGTGCTTTGCGACCTCCGCGCCGAGGAGCAGGTTGAACCAGCCGGGCTGGAGTGCCTCCAGGGTGCCGCTTTGCAGCCGGCTCTCGATGGCGGACACCTGGCGCTCGAAAGCGGGCTCTACGCCACGCACGTTCACCGGGCCGGACTTGCCGCCGGGCCGGTCGGCGATCAGGAGCGCTTCGCCCTCGACGAACGGGGCGGCGGCCGCGATGCCCGCGTTGCGCAGCGCTCCCTCGCGCAACCCCTGCCAGTCGGCGACTCCGGCGCCGAAGGCGCTCAGCGTGGCGTGAGACGTGATGCTGAGGATGCGACTCCTGAGCTCGGTCTCGAAACCGTTCATCACCGACAGCACGACGATCAGCACCGCGACGCCGATCGCCACGCCGAGCATGGACATGAGCGAGATGAAGGACAGGAACCGGTTGCCGGTCGAGCGCAGGTAGCGCCGGCCGATCCTGAGCTCGAAGGGGGCGTTGCCGGCCATCACTCGTACCGCAGCGCTTCGGCGGGCTCCGTGGCCGCGCCACGGATCGCCGGATAGATGGTCGCGAGCACCGTGAGCAGGAAGGCGACGAGCGAGATCGTCATGATCTGCTCCGCCCGCAGTTCCGACGGGATGCGGGTGATGTAGTAGACCGTGGGGTCCATGAAGTGGAAGCCGAACAGTCGTTCGAGGAACGGCACGATGATGCTGACATTGCCCGCCACGACGAGGCCGAGCAGCGTGCCGAGCACGGTGCCGATCGCGCCGATCACGAGCCCCTGCGTCAGGAATACGCCGACGACACCGCGCGGCGCGAGCCCCAGCGTGCGCAGGATCGCGATGTCGGAGCGCTTTTCGTTCACCACCATCACGAGCGCCGCCACGATGTTGAACGCGGCGACCGCCACGACGAGCATCAGGATCAGGCTCATCATGGTCTTCTCGATGCGGATCGCGCGGAAGTACGCCGCGTGCTCCTGGCTCCAGTCGCGGACCTCGAAACCCTTGCCCAGCGCGGCCGCCACGGCTGCCGACCGCTGCGGCGCCGACATCACGTCGTCGAAGCGCAGTCGCAGCCCGGCGGGCGCGGCCCCTGCCCCGGCCAGGTCCGCAGCATCTTCGAGGGACACGAGCGCGAGCGTCGCGTCGTGATCCTGCAGGCCGACTTCGAAGATGCCGGACACGGTGAACGTCTGCAGGGCAGGTCGCCCGGCGCCCGTGAGCAGGTCGCGACCCGGCACCATGACCGTGATCTCATCGCCGACCTGCGCCCCGAGCTGCCACGCGAGAGCACGCCCGATGATCGCGCGTCGCGAGCCGGGCGTGAGGTCGCTCAACTTGCCCTCGAGCAGGTGATCGGCCACGGCGGAGACGCTGGGTTCCGCCGCCGGATCGACGCCGTGCAGCACGGCGGGCTGCAGGTATCCCGAGCGGCCGACCATCGCCTGCACGTCGACGAACGGCGCGGCGCCCCGCGTGCCCGGCACCGCAAGCGCACGTCGGGCCACGGAGCGCCAGTCGGCCATGAGTTCCGGCGGGCCCGTGACCGTCGCGTGCGCCGTGAGTGCGACGAGACGCCCGCGCAGTTCTCCTTCGAAACCGTTCATCACCGAGATGATGGTGATCAGCGCCGCCACGCCGAGGCACACGCCCAGCATGGAGACCCACGAGATGAAGGAGACGAAGAAGCCCCGGCGCCGGGTCCGGACGTAACGCAGCCCGACGAAGACAGGCAGGGGGTGGAACATGCGCGACCTTGCTGGGAGGCCGCAAGGCTACCCGGCGGCACCCGCTTTTGCACGCTGCGAGCAGGCCGCCGGATGATGACGAGTCGCGGCAAACCGGCACCCCGTCACGCCCGGGTGCCGAACCCCGGTGCTATAGTTTGCGAGACTTCCCGCAGAGGGCGGAGCCATGCGCATGATCGTATTGCCGGCAATCGGACTCACCCTGGCCCTGGGGCTCGCATCCGTGCATGCCGACGAGCTGCAGGTGCCCGGTCCGTCCGCTGCCCCGTCGCGCGCCGGCCTGCCGGCCCGCGGAACCACGATGTCCCAGGTCGAGAGCCGCTTCGGCGCGCCCTCGGAGCGACTTGCAGCGGTCGGCCAGCCGCCGATCACCCGCTGGGTGTACCCGGGCTTCGTCGTTTTCTTCGAGCACAATCTCGTCATTCACGCTGTTGCCACGCCGGCCACCCAGCCCGCTCACTGACACCGGACAGCCGGTCGAATCCCGGCCCGACGCGCCCGCACGAGCCGTCTGGTAATCTCTATCGGCCGGCGGCTGCCCGCCGGCCTTCGGTCCAAAAACTAGAGCGAATCTCATGATTCGTTCGTATCGTATTGTTTTTTAATGACTTCTGATCCCTCCCTGCCGCAGGCGTCACGGCCGCGTATCCGCTGGACGGGCCTCGCCGGTGCGGCCCGTGCGCTCTTCCTGGCTCGTGCGGCAGCCCGGTCGCAAGCGCCCGTCCTGCTCATCGCGCGCGACGCGGCGGAGGCGGCGCGTCTCGAGGAGGAACTGCGGTTCTTCGCGCCGGCCGGGCTGCCGGTGCTGCCCGTCCCCGGCTACGAAACCCTGCCTTATGACCAGTTCTCGCCCCACCCCGACATCATCTCGCAACGACTCCGGACGCTGTCGCGATTGCCGGCGCTCCGCGCCGGGATCGTCATCGCGGACCTCCCGACCGCGCTGCAGCGGCTGCCGCCACGGGCCTTCATCGACGGCCATGCGCTGTCGCTCCGCGTCGGCGAGGAGCTCGACCTCGAGGCCTTCCGCCTGCGCCTTGCGGCTGCCGGCTACGCCAGCGTGCCGCAGGTCGGCGCGCCGGGTGAGTTCGCGATCCGCGGTTCGCTGTTCGACGTGTTCCCGATGGGCAGCGAAACACCGCTGCGCATCGACCTCTTCGACCGGCAGGTCGACAGCGTGCGGAGCTTCGATCCGGAGACGCAGCGTTCGGGCGACCGCCTCGAGCAACTCAACCTGCTGCCCGCGCGCGAGTTCCCGCTGGGCGCCGACTCGATCCGCGACTTCCGGCGCCGCTTCCGCACGCGCTTCGAGGGTGACCTGACCCGCATGCCGCTGTACCGCGACGTTGGCGAGGGCCTGGCACCCGCCGGCATCGAGTACTACCTGCCGCTCTTCTTCGAAGGTACGGCCGCACTGCCCGACTACCTGCCCGCGGCAGCCGTGGTCGCCCTGCCGGCCGACCATGAGTCGCTCCTCGCCCGCGCGTGGACTTCGATCGAGGAGCGCTTCGAGGAGCGGCGATACGACATCGAGCACCCGGTGCTCGCGCCGAAGGTGATCTTCCTCTCCCCCGACGATTGGCGGACCTCGGTCGCGGGCACGCTCTGCCTGCTGCTCGGGGATGCCGGAACGCCCGACGGCGAGGACGGTCCGGTCGTGGACCTCGGCAGCGCCGAAGCGCCCGCGCTGCGGATCGACCAGCGCCGTGCCGAATCGCTCGACGCCTTTGCGTCCGCACTCGCCACGCATTCCGGCCGGGTGCTGCTCGCCGCGGAGTCGCCGGGTCGACGCGAGCTGCTGCTCGAGCTCCTGCGTCCTCGCGGGGTGTCGCCCGTCGTCACCGGCAGCTGGGGCGACTTCCTCGCCAGCGACACGCCGCTCGCGATCACGGTTGCACCCCTCGCCTCCGGCGTGTCGCTGCCGGACGAACATCTGACGCTCTATGCGGAGGAACAACTCTTCGGCGAGCGGGTCCGCCAGGAACGCCGCCGGCGACGCTCGGACCGCGACCCTGCGCGCCTCATCCAGCAGCTCGCCGACCTGCGCCCGGGCGCGCCCGTGGTGCACGAGGACTACGGCGTCGGCCGCTACCTCGGCCTGACGACGATGGATGCCGGCGGCATCCCGGCCGAGTTCCTCGTCCTCGAATACGCCAACGGCGACAAGCTGTACGTGCCCGTGCAGTCGCTCGAGCGGATCAGTCGCTACACGGGCGCTCCCGCCGATTCCGCGCCACTGCACAAGCTCGGCGGCGACCAGTGGGCCAAGGCGCGCAGTCGGGCCGCGGCGCGCATTCGCGATGCGGCGGCGGAACTTCTCGACGTGTATTCGCGTCGGGCCGCGCGCACCGGGCACGCGTTTGCAGTGGACGAGCAGCAGCTGCAGGCGTTCGCCGCGGGCTTCCCGTTCGAGGAGACGGCCGACCAGGCGGCGGCGATCGCCCAGGTCGTCGAGGACCTGCGCACCGCCCGGCCGATGGACCGCGTGGTGTGCGGCGACGTGGGCTTCGGCAAGACGGAGGTCGCGCTTCGCGCCGCCTTCGTCGCCGTGCAGGGCGGCAAGCAGGTCGCAGTGCTGGTCCCGACCACCCTGCTTGCGCAGCAGCACTATCAGACCTTTGCCGATCGCTTCGCCGACTGGCCGGTCCGTGTCGAACTCCTGTCCCGCTTCCGCGGCGACGCGCAGGCCAAGGCGGCGCTGGCGGGTCTCGCCGAAGGCAAGGTGGACGTCGTGGTCGGCACGCATCGGCTGCTGCAGCCAGGCGTGCGATTCAAGGACCTCGGCCTCGTGATCATCGACGAGGAACACCGGTTCGGCGTACGCGACAAGGAGCGTCTCAAGGCGTTGCGTGCGGAAGTGGACGTGCTGACGCTGACGGCGACGCCGATTCCGCGCACGCTCAACATGGCGCTCGGCGGGCTGCGCGACCTGTCGCTGATCTCGACGCCCCCCGCGGGTCGTCTCTCGATCAAGACCTTCGTCTCCGAGTGGAGCGCCCCCGTGATCCGCGAAGCCTGCCTGCGCGAGCTGCGGCGCGGCGGCCAGGTGTACTTCGTCCACAACTCCGTGGACACGATCGAGAACACGGGCCGCGTGCTCGGCGAGCTCGTCCCGGAGGCCCGCATCGCGATCGGGCACGGCCAGATGCGCGAGCGCGACCTCGAGCAGGTCATGCTCGATTTCTATCACAAGCGCGCGAACCTGCTGCTCTGCACGACCATCATCGAGAGCGGCATCGACGTACCGACGGCCAACACGATCGTCATCGATCGCGCGGATCGCTTCGGGCTCGCGCAGCTGCACCAGCTGCGGGGCCGCGTCGGGCGCTCGCACCACCAGGCGTACGCGTACCTGATCACGCCGCCGAAGAACGCGATGACCTCCGATGCCGCGAAGCGCCTCGAGGCGATCGAATCGCTCGAGGATCTCGGCGCGGGCTTCGTGCTCGCGACGCACGATCTCGAGATCCGGGGCGCCGGCGAGCTGCTCGGCGAGGACCAGAGCGGCCAGATCCACGAGGTCGGGTTCGCGCTCTACATGGAACTGCTCGAGCGTGCCGTTGCAGCGCTGCGGGCCGGGAAGGTACCGGAGCTCGAGAAGCCGCTGCACCACGGGCCCGAGATCGACCTGCACGTGCCGGCACTGCTGCCGGAACAGTTCCTCCCCGACGTCCACGCGCGACTGGTGCTCTACAAGCGCATCGCCGGCGCGGGCTCGGAGGCGGAACTCGACGACCTGCAGTCCGAGACTGTGGATCGCTTCGGCTCGTTGCCCGAGCCGGCGAAGAATCTCTTCCGCGTGTCGCGCCTGCGGGTGCAGGCGGCGCGGCTCGGGATCGAGCGCCTGGACGTTGGCCTGAGCGGCGGCTCGGTGACTTTCGCCGCGAGCACGCCCGTCGATCCTGGTGCGCTGATACTCCTGGTGCAGAAGAGCGCCCGGGCGCTTCGGTTCGACGGGCCCAGCAAGCTGCGGTTTACCGGTGCCTTCCGCGAGCCGGACGAGCGATTCGCCGCCGCGCAGAAGCAGCTCGACGCACTCGCGAAGTGCACCTGACCCGTGGGCGGCCGCACGGGACCATCGTCGGGTACCGAGCCGCTCGGCCGCCAGCTGTCGGGGCTGGCCGTGTGGCTGCTCGTGATCAACGGCATCATCGGCGGCGGCATCTTCGGGCTGCCCGCCGAGGCGGGGCGGCTCGCCGGAACGTTCAGTCCCTGGGTCTTCGTGATCTGCGCGGCGCTGATGCTGCCGGTGATGCTGTCGTTCGCGGAACTCGCCAGCCACTTCGAAGGCACCGGCGGCCCCGTCCGTTACGTCGGAACCGCGTTCGGCGCGTTCGCGGGTTTCCAGGCCGGCTGGGCGTACTACGTCGCGCGTCTCACGGCCTTCTCGGCGAACGCGGTACTGCTGGTGAGCGCCATCGGTTATTTCCTGCCGGCCGCGGACCAGCCGGCCGTCCGGCTCGTGCTGCTGCTCGCCGTCTGCGCAGGCCTCGCCGCGATCACTGTCGTCGGCACGCGCAACGCGATGAACTCGCTCGGCTACCTCACCGTGCTCAAGTTCCTGCCGCTGCTGGCGCTCGTCGGCGGCGGCCTGTGGCAGCGGCCGGAGGCGATGCGACAGGCATTGCGCGGTTCTCTCCCGGTGGGCTCGGACCTCGGCGCCGCCGTGTTCCTGGTGTTCTACGCATTCGTGGGGTTCGAATCGGGCCTCGTGCCGGCCGGCGAGGCCCGGGATCCGCGCCGCGACATGCCGCGCGCGCTCCTCTGGGCGATCGGGGTCGTCGCGATCCTGTACCTCGGCCTGCAGGCTACGAGCCTCGCGACCGTGCCCGACGTGGCAGCGACGAAACGCCCGCTGGTCGAGGCCGGCAGCGCGCTGTTCGGTCCAATCGGTGCCGTCGTCGTCATGACCGGCATGGCCGCCTCCGTCGGCGGCAACCTGGCCGGCACCCTGTTCTCGACGCCAAGAGTCACGTATGCGCTCGCGCTCGACGGTGCGCTGCCTGGATGGTTCGCCAGGGTTTCGCCGCGCTTCGGCACACCGAGCGTGTCGATTTTCGCGTTCGCCGTGGCGGCCTTCCTGCTCGCAGCCAGCGGTTCGTTCGTCTGGCTCGCGGGCTTGAGCGTGCTGACGCGCGTGCTGATCTACCTCGGTTGCGTCGCTGCCCTGCCCACGCTGCGCAGGCGAGCGGAGAACGCGCCCGGGGCCGCGCGACGTTCGAGCGGCCTGCTGGTGCCCGGCCTCGCCGTCGTCGTCTGCCTTGCGCTGCTCACCCAGGCGAAGCTCGCGGACTGCATCGCCACCGCCGCGCTGCTCGGCGCGGGTTCGCTGCTCTATGCACTCAGCCGCGGACGGCGGCGCGGATCTGCTCCAGCGCCGAAGGGTCCTCGATCGTCGTGAGGTCGCCCGGGTCCTGCCCTTCGCAGAGCGCACGGATCGAGCGGCGCAGCAGCTTGCCCGAGCGAGTCTTCGGCAGCGCGGTCACGAAGTGCACGCGCGCCGGGCGGGCCACGGCCCCGAGCTGGTTGTCCACCAGCCTCATCACGTCAGCCTCGTGCGCGAGGCGCTTCTCCGGCGTGTCCACCAGGCTCGTGTCCTTCAGCACCGTGAAGGCCATCGCGACCTGGCCCTTGAGCGAATCGGCCACGCCGACCACGGCGACCTCGGCGACGTTCGCATGCGAGGAAATGGACTCCTCGATCTCGCGCGTGCCGAGGCGGTGGCCGGCGACGTTGATCACGTCGTCG
>JBBIVG010000132.1:0-8780 GCA_037439865.1 Nevskiaceae bacterium | reverse complement strand
CGGCTGGCCGTCGCGAGGGATCCGACGCGAGCCACCATGGAGGGCGGCGACTATAGCAGCCCTACCCCGCCCCGTCAGCCGCGGCCCCGGTAGGGCGCGACCCCCTGGTCCGGGATCCAGAGCCCGGCCGGCGGGCGGCCGGTCTGCCAGAACACGTCGATCGGCATGCCGCCGCGCGGGTACCAGTAACCGCCGATGCGCAGCCAGCGCGGCTCGAGGAAGTCGACGAGCCGCCCGGCGATCGCGAGCGTGCAGTCCTCGTGGAACGCGCCGTGATTGCGGAAGCTCGTGAGATACAGCTTCAGCGACTTGCTCTCGACGAGCCAGCGTCCCGGCACGTAGTCGATCACGAGGTGCGCGAAGTCCGGCTGTCCCGTGATCGGGCACAGCGAGGTGAACTCGGGCGCCGTGAACCGTGCGAGGTACGCCTTGCGCGGGTGCGGGTTCGGGACCCGCTCGAGTATCGCCTCGCCCGGCGAGGCCGGGATCGCCGTCGGCGATCCCAGCTGCGTGAGCGAGGCCTGCGCGCTGCCGGGCGCCCGGCGTCGACCCGCCATGCGTCAGCCCTTCTGCCGGGCGTAGATCTGCTCCATCTCGTCCATGATTCGGTTCATCTCCCGCATCGCGGCCTCGAACGGCTTCGAGGTCGTCATGTCCACGCCCGCGTCCTTCAGCAGGTCGATCGGGTACTTCGAGGATCCCGAAGACAGCAGCCTGAGGTAGGCATCGCGGCCCTGCTGCGCCGTGCCGGACTGCACCGCCTGCTTGCCGATGATGTTCTCGGCGAGCGTCATGCCGCCGATCATGCTGGTCGCGTACTGGTAGACATAGAAGTTGTAGTAGAAGTGCGGCACGTAGGCCCACTCGGACGCGTAGGCATCGTCCACCTTCACGACGCCCTGGTCCGCCCCGTAGTACTGGCGCAGGAGCTTCAGGTACATGGCGTTGAGCGTGTCCTTGGTCAGCGGCTCGCCCCGCTCGACCGCCTCGTGCACCAGCAGCTCGAACTCCGCGAACATCGTCTGCCGGAAGAGCGTCGTGCGCATCGTGTCGAGGTAACGCGACAGGAGGAAGAGCCGGGTCGCGTCGTCCTTGGTCTGGCCGATCATGTGGTGGAAGAACAGGTTCTCGTTCAGCGTGGACGCGACCTCCGCCACGAAGATCGAGTAGTCGGCCGTGGCGAACGGCTGGCTTGCGGCCGCCAGGTAAGAGTGCATGGAATGGCCCGACTCGTGCGCGAGCGTTGACACTTCCTCATAGGTGCCCGTGAAGTTGAGCAGCTGGTAAGGGTGCACGCCGTAGACCATCGTGCTGTACGCGCCCTGGCGCTTGCCCGTCGTGGGCATGAAGTCCACCCATCCCGACCCGTAGCCCTTGCGCAGCGTCTCGACGTACTGCGGCCCGAGCGGGGCGAACGAGTCGAGCGTGAGCTTCATCGCCTCCTCGGGCGTGTACTTCAGGTCGACCTTCCCCACGATCGGCGCGTAGAGGTCCTCGTAGCCGAGCTGCGGCAGGCCCATGATCTTTTGCCGGAGCCTGAGGTAGCGGTGCAGCGTGGGCAGGTTCGCGTGCACGTCGGCGATGAGCTGCGTGTAGACCGACTTCGGGATCGCGTAATCGAACAGCGACGCCTCGAGCGAGGTCGGGAACTTGCGCACGTCCTTGTTGAACACGTGCGCCTGCACCTGCGAGTTCAGTGTCGTGGCGAGTGTGCTTCCGAAGTCGTTGTAGCGGCCGAAGAAGGCCTTGAACGCCAGGTCGCGGTCCGCCTTGACCGGCGAGCCGCGTACCCTGGTGAACGCCGCCGGATCCAGGCGTACCTTCTCGCCGTTCGAAAGCGTGATCTCCGGGAACGGCAGCTCCGCGCCGGTGAACACCGAATAGACCGTCTGCCCCGTGTCCGCCACCAGGCCGGCCTGCGCGACGATCTTCTCCTCGGCGGACGACAGCGTGTGCGGCGCCGCACGCAGGATGTTGTCGAAGAACATGCGGTACTGGCCGAGCTTCGGCTGCTCCGCGACGAAGTGGTCGACCTTTTCCCGGCCGATCGCGATGATCTCGGGCCGCATGAAGGCGGTCGCAGTCTGCAGGTCCGTGTAGACCTGGCCCGCTTCCTGCTTCATCTGCAGCGAGCGACTGACACGGGTGTCCTCGTCGTTGCGGGCGCTCGCGTACACGTACAGGCGCTGGGCCGACTGCGTGGCGCGTTCCCAGTCCGTCATCGCTGCGAGCAGCGTCGCCGACGACGTGCCGAGCTTGCCCTGCCATTGCGAGAGCTTCGGGATCGAGGTGACGAGGTCCTTCTTGGCGGCCACCCAGGCCGCCTCGTCGGGATACAGCTCGGCCAGGTTCCACCTGTACTTGTCCGGGACCTCGGCCCGCTCGGTGGCGAGCACCGGGCCCGAGACGACCACGGCCAGTACGGCCGCCATGGCGCGGATTGACATCAGGCGCATTTGAACTCCAGGGCGGCCGCCGGGGCCGCGTTGGGAAGCCGGCAGCTTGCCTGTCGCCGCCATCCGCCGCAATGCGGGCCCGCCCCACGGCCCTACCAGGGTGGCCAGGCCTGTGCCGCTACCCACGGCCGCGGGGTGAGGTTAAGCTTGCTGCGCTGCAACCGCCGCAGGTCTCGAGGCAACGGAACGCACGCCATGGCCAGCACCGTCCGAGTCGGCAAGCCACCCCGCCGAATCTGCACCCTGCTCGAAGGACGGGGACTGCTCGAGGCAGCCGTCTTCCCGGCGTTCCTGCCGTTCCTCCAGACGACCCCGCGGGGCGACGGGCACCCGGTCCTGCTCGTGCCCGGATTCACGGCGGGCGACGCGACGCTCATCGGGCTGCGGACGTTCCTCCAGACACGGGGCTACCACGTCGAGACCTGGGGCTTCGGCCAGAACACCGGCTTCAAGCTCAAGTTCTCGCAGGCGCTGGAGCAGAAGGTCCGGTTCATGCACCACCGTCACCGGCGCAAGGTGAGTCTCGTCGGGTGGAGCCTGGGCGGCGTCTACAGCTACTACGCCGGGCACTGCGCCCCGGAGTGCATCCGCACGGTCGTGTCGCTCGGCAGCCCGCTGCGGTTCGCCGTGGGCGACGTCAAGGTGCCGCTGGTGGTGCAGGCCCTCTACCGCTATTTTGCCCACCCGATGGGCCCCGCCGCGCACGTCTCGCACGTCCGTGGCAAGGTCCTGAAGGCGCCTCCGCCGATGCCGTCGACGAGCATCTTCTCCTTGACCGACGGCGTCGTACCGCCCGATTCGGCGCAGCTCGAGCCGGGCGACAGGCAGCACGAGAACATCTGGGTGCCCGGCAGCCACCTGGGGCTCGGGTTCAATCCGGTGGTGATGTGGATCCTCGCCGATCGCCTGGCGCAACCGGAGGACGCCTGGCAGCCATTCCAGCCGCATGGCGTCGTAGGCTCGATCTACGAGCGCGCCGCGCGGCTGGCGCAGGCTGCCTGAGCCGGGTCGCGCTCGAGGCCCCCGCTTCCGTCAGGCCGCGGACCGGCGCGGGCGCTCCGCACGCTTGCGTTTCGACGCAACCTTGCCCTTCTTCGCGCGTGTCGCCGGCTTGCGACGCGACGGCTTGGCCCGCATCGCGATCTCCAGGTACTCCTGGAACGACTCGCGAATGCAGAGCGCGAAGAATTCCGGATCCGGGATCTGCTCGCGGCACGACGTCGGCGAGATGATGATCTTGCCGTCGTAGCTCGTGACGGCGAAGACGAGCCCCATGCCATCGGAGATCGGCATGATGGCCGAGAAATAAGTCATCCTCGCGCCGTTCCAGTAGAGCGGGATCGCCGGACCGGGCACGTTCGTGATCGTGCAGCTCGCGAGCGGCGCATTCTGCCCGATACCGATGGCGGATCCAGCCAGGAGCCGCGCCGACATCGCCAGCGTGGCGGCTGGCGCGTGCTTCGTGATGTCCGTGAGTTCCTTCGCGCCGACCGCCTGCTCGAACTCGCCGGCGCTCGAAGTGTGGTGATGCACGGCCCGGAGGCGACGCACCGGGTCCTCGATCTCGGTGCCGAGCGGCACGCGCAGCAGGCTGATGCCGCTGCGACCCCCGGCGCTGTCCGCGTTGCGGATCGAGACGGGCGCGATCGAGACCAGGCTCGGTCCGGGCAGCTCGTCGTGCGTGAGCAGGTAGCGCCGCAGCGCGCCGCCGCAGACGGCCAGCACGGTGTCGTTGATCGTCGCCCCGGGCACCAGCTCGCGGATCCGCTTGAACTCGTCGATCGTGAAGCGGCGCGTCTCGAAGACCCGATGCGGCGACACCTCCGCGTTGAAGCGCGTGATGGGCAGCCGCTCGGGATGCAGGAGCGCCTCGCGCAGCGTGCCGAACACGACCGGGGCAACCTTGCGGATCACGCGCGTCAGCGGCGCCGCGACCATGAACGGCTGCACCAGGTTGTGGATCGCGGCCCGCGCGAGCAGCGACAGCGCGCTCGGGGGCGACTCCGGGAACCAGGGTTCCGGCGGCTCGGGCGCCGGCGGCTGGGCGGTCGTGTCGTGCAGCAGCGTCGTGATCTCGGCACCGCCCTTCACGTCGATCGCGGCGTGGTGGATCTTGGCCAGGATGGCGAAGCTGTCGGACGGCAGGTCGAGGAAATTGTCGAGGCCCTCGACCAGGTAGAGCTCCCAGAGCGGGCGCGCCAGGTCGAGCGGCCGTGCGTGGATGCGCGACGCCTGGATGCAGAACTGGCGCCAGTCGCCCGGCTTCGGCAGCGCGATGTGGCGGACGTGGTATTCGAGGTCGAAACGCTCGTCCTCGATCCAGTACGGGTAGTCGAGCTCGAGCGGCACGCGCAGAAGCCGCTGGCGGAAGATCGGCGAGAGGTGCAGGCGGCTCTCGATGTGCTTCAGGAATCCCTTGAACCGCACCCGGCCGCCGGGGGCGGTGGACGGGTCGTAGATGTAGACGAGGGTGATGTTGGAGTTCGCGTGCCCGGTCTCGGCATACACGAAACGGGCGTCTTCACCGCGCAATTGACGCATGGACTGCTCTCGGCTCGGTTCCTGGTCGAGTCTCGCCCGAGTCTAGCATCGCCCGCGCGCCGCCACCCTGCGGATGTCGCATACTTGAACCGCCATGGTCCGCGCGATCCCCGTGGTCGATCTCGTTTTCCTCTGGATTGACCGGAAGGAAGCGCCGGCCAACGTGGGGGTGATGCTGCTGTTCGAGCCTCCGCCCGGCCGGACGGCGGACAAAGCCGTCCGCGAGATATTGAAGGCATACCGTGCCACGCCGCCGACGCCGCCTTTCGACGTGGTTCCGGCGGTCCAGCCGCTCGGCATCCCGCACTGGCAGGTGCCGCAGCGCATCGACATGAAGCGCCACGTGCTTCGCGAGACGCTGGCGCCCCCGGGCACGCTCGACCAGCTCCATGCGCATGTCGCCGTGCTGCACCGGGACATGCTGGACCGGACGCGACCGCTGTTCGAGATACACCTGATCGACGGCCTCGAATCGGGCCGGTTCGCCCTCTACGTCAAGACGCACCACGTGAGCTGGGATGGCCGCTCGGCCATGGCGCGCATCTTCGGTAATCTCGGCACCGAGCCTGGCCCGATCGACACCGGCTTCCACGCCGCCCCGCCCGCACCGCCACCCGGTGCATCCGAGCTCGCCAACGGCCTGCGTTCGCTCGTTTCCCAGGCATTCGCGATGCGCGAGCTCTACGAGACGGTGTCGAGGCGCCTCGCCACGCTGCGAGGCGACCCTGCCCGGCCGCGCGGCAACGCGCCCTTTGGCGGCCCGCAGACGCGCCTCAATCGCCCGGTGACCACGGAGCGGACTTTCGGCGGTTTCTCGCTGCCACTCGAGGAGATGCGCCGCATCGGCCGCGCGCGCGGCGGCACGATCAACGACGTGCTGCTCGCAGTGGTGGACGACGGCGTGCACCGTCATCTCCGCGAACTCGGTGAGCGACCGCCGGAGTCGCTCGTGGCCATGTGCCCAGTTTCCCTGCGCGAGCCCGGCGACGACGAGGCCCGGACCAAGGCAACGACGCTCTTCGTGAAGCTCGGCAATCCGCGTTCCGGAACCGCACGCCGGCTCGAGGAAATCATCGCCAGCGCGACGCGCGCCAAGTCCGAGATGCGCGGCATGTCGAAGGAGGCGTCGCTCGACTTCGCCGTCCTTGCCTTCGGCCTGTGGTTCACCTCACATGCGTTCGGTCTCGAAGCGTTCACGCGGCCGGTGATCAATTTCGTCGTGTCGAACGTGGGCGGCGTCGAAGGCGCGCGCTACCTCGGCCGCTCGAGGCTGGTCGGCGCATATCCCGTCTCGATGCTGGCGGACCCGACCGGACTCAACTTCACGACCCTGTCGCACGACGGCAGGATGGACGTCGGCGTGATCGCGAGCCGCGACGCGGTGCCCGACATCCAGCCGCTGGTGCGACACTGCCTCGCCGCATGGCAGCGGCTCAGGCGCGCCGACCCGCCTCAGGACTTGACCTTGAGGAAGCCGCCGCCACGGAAGCGCTCGCGCACCTTGCGCATCCCGCCGATCCAGCGCTCGTAGTCGTTCGCCTTGTTCTGGAAGAACCCGAGCACCTCCGGGTGCGTCAGGATCAGGAACCGCTGCTGCTCGATGCCGTCCGCGATGATCGTCGCCGCCTGCTCCACCGTCAGTACGCCGGGCAGCGAACCGGCGGCGATGTTCTCGCCGAGGCCGGTCATCGCGGTGGCCACGTACTGCGGGCACACGACGGAGACGCCGATCCCTCGATCGCCGTAGGTGATCGCGAGCGATTCGGCGAGACCGACGGCCGCGTGCTTGGTCACGCTGTACGCGGTGTCGCCGACCTGGCTCAGCAGGCCGGCGGCCGATGCGACGCTGACGACGTGACCCGAACCGCGCGCCAGCATGCCGGGCAGCAGGGCCCGGCACGCGTGCACGTGCGCCATGACGTGCACGTGCCACATGCGCTCCCAGGTCGAGTCCGGCGCCGAGAGCGCGTCGTCGAGGTCGAGCGCCTTCACCCCGAGACCGGCATTCGACACGAGGATGTCCACCCGACCGTAGCGAGCCTCGGCCGCACCTGCGAGCATCCGGACCGCATCGGCATCCGCGACGTCGCACGGCAGGCCGAGGCCCCCGAGTTCGGCCGCGGTCGCCTCCGCCGCGGCTCCGTCGAGGTCCGCGACGACCACCCCGGCTGCACCCCGCCGCACCATCTCACGGCACAGCGCGCGCCCGATGCCACGTCCCGCGCCCGTCACGAGCGCGACCTTGCCCTCGATCTGCATGGCTCAGATCTTGATGTACCGGGAAAGCTCGAGCTTGGCGATGTGGTTGCGATGCACCTCGTCCGGACCGTCCGCGATGCGCAGCGTGCGCGAGTTCGCGTAGATCCAGCCGAGGCCGAAATCGTCGGAGACGCCTGCGCCGCCGAACAGCTGGATCGCCTGGTCGATGATCTCGCAGGCCACGGTGGGCGCCACGACCTTGATCATCGCGATTTCCTTCTGCGCCGCCTTGTTGCCCGCCGTGTCCATCTTCCATGCGGCGTGCAGCACGAGGAAGCGCGCCTGGTCGAGCTTCATGCGCGCGTTGGCGATCCGCTCGCGCCACACGCCCTGCTCCGCCAGTGTCTTGTGGAACGCGACGCGCGTGAGAGAGCGCTTGCACATGGCCTCGATGGTCCGCTCGGCGGCACCGATCACGCGCATGCAGTGGTGGATGCGCCCCGGGCCGAGGCGCCCCTGGGCGATCTCGAAGCCCCGCCCCTCGCCGAGCAGCAGGTTCGACACCGGCACGCGCACGTCCTTGAAATCGACCTCGGAATGGCCGTGCGGCGCGTCGTCGTAGCCGAATACCGGGACGTTGCGCACCACGCGCACCCCCGGCGTCTCCATCGGCACGAGGACCATCGACTGCTGGCGGTGACGGTTCGCGTTCTGCGGATCGGTCTTGCCCATGAAGATGAGGATCTTGCAGCGCGGATCGCCGGCGCCCGACGTCCACCACTTGCGGCCGTTGATCACGAAGTGATCGCCGTCGCGCACGATGCTGGCCGCGATGTTGGTCGCGTCCGAGGAGGCGACGGCCGGCTCGGTCATGGCGAAGCCGGAGCGGATCGTGCCGTCGAGCAGCGGCAGCAGCCACTGCTTCTTCTGTTCCTCGTTGCCGTAGCGCACGAGCACTTCCATGTTGCCGGTGTCCGGCGCCGAGCAGTTGAACGCCTCGGGCCCGATGTGCGAGCGGCCCATGATCTCGCAGAGCGGCGCGTACTCGAGATTGGTGAGGCCGGCCCCGTACTCCGACTCCGGCAGCCAGAGGTTCCAGAGGCCTTCCTTCTTCGCCTTCTGCTTCAGTTCTTCCACGACGCGCGTCGGCACCCAGGCGTTGCCCTTGCGCCGGTTCTCCTCGATCTCCGTGTGGAAACGCGCTTCGTTGGGGTAGATGTGCTCGTCCATGAAGGCGCTCACGCGCCGCTGCAGATCCTGGACCTTCGCTGAATGGGCAAAATCCATCGTCGTCTCCTCAGGTCAGCTTGAGCCGCTCGACCTGTCCCCAGGCGAGTTCGGCGAGCGGGCGCGCCGCGCGCCCGGTCTGCATCGCTTCCGCGCTGGAGGCATTGCCCTGCAGCGCGCGGGCCATCACGCCCTGCGCGATCGCGGCGTAGACGCTCACCCAGTCGACGATGCCGAGCAGCGACGCAAGGCGCACGACGGGGTGTCCCTCGTCGGCCGCGAGGACGTCGACGGGTACGCCGCGCCGCTCGGCGAGGTCGAGGTCCACGTGGGCGCCGCGGGCTTCGAGGAGACGAA
>JBBIVG010000131.1:0-8796 GCA_037439865.1 Nevskiaceae bacterium | reverse complement strand
CCCGATGCCCACGCTGCACACGACGAAGACCGCGTGGGAAGTGAATCTCAAGACGTCCGTCGAGCTCTACACCATCTGGGAAGAGACCGGCGTGCTCGGGAGCCTGAAGACGATCGACAAGAACCTCCATGACGTCATCAGCGACATCATGGACGAGAAACGCGACGAGCTCGAAGAGTGGCTCGAGGAACAGGAGGAGGATTGACCATGACCGACACGAAGAGCCCCGCCCCCGGCGAGCGTTTCACGGGTCACGGCCCGGAGTGGCGCGATGCGCAGCTCGGCCGCACCGAAGCGCAGGCCGCCACGGCCTGGGTCGAGCAGGTGATCGACAAGCGCTCGATGCTGACGCAGAAGGACCGCGTCGAGGACGTGCGCGACATCATGTGGCAGCTCGAGAAGGACGGCGAGATCGTCGTCCACCGCGTCACGGACGCGCACGAGCCGGTGGTGGTCAAGACGCTGTACGGCTGGGACAAGAAGATCCCGACCACGCGCCTCTGGCACCACAAGTCCTGCGGCCAGTGCGGCAACATCCCGGGTTACCCGGCGTCGCTGCTGTGGCTCATGAACCAGCTCGGCACCGAGTACCTGGACGAGACCGACCAGACCTCCTGCACGGCCTGGAACTACCACGGCTCGGGCATCGGCAACATCGAGAGCCTCGCGGCCGTCTTCCTGCGCAACTTCCACCAGGCGTACGTCTCGGCGAAGGCGCAGGGGCTGCCCGAGAGCTACTACTACCCGCTCGTGCACTGCGGCACCTCGTTTGGAAATTACAAGGAGGTGAGGGGGTACCTGCTGCGCTCCGCGAAGCTGCGCGAGAGCGTGAAGAAGATCCTCGGCAAGCTCGGGCGCCTGGTGGACGGCAAGCTCCTCATCCCGGAGGAGGTCGTCCACTACTCCGAGTGGCTGCACGTGATGCGCGCCAGGGTCGCGGAACGGCGGGTGATCGACTGCAGCCAGGTCCGGGCCACGATCCACCCGGCGTGCCACGTCTACAAGATGGTCCCCGAGGACGTCGTCTACGACGACACGGTGCTCGACGGCAACCGCGTCGCGGTGTCCACGGGCATCATGGAGTCGCTGGGCACGCAGGTCATCGACTACCGGACCTGGTACGACTGCTGCGGCTTCGGGTTCCGCCACATCATCTCCGAGCGGGAGTTCACGCGATCGTTCGCCATCGACCGCAAGCTGCGCGTGGCGCAGGACGAGGCGCACGCCGACGTCATGATCGGCCACGACACGGGCTGCATCACGACGCTCGACAAGAACCAGTGGATCAGCCGCGCAAGCGACAAGCCGGTTGACGTCCCGGTGCTCGCCGATGCGCAGTTCGCGGCGCTGGTGTGCGGCGCGCATCCGTACAAGATCGTGCAGTCGCACTGGCACGCCTCCTCCACCGAGACACTGATGGAAAAACTCGGCATCGACTGGCGGGCGAAGAAAGCAGAGTTCGAGGCGTACCTGAAGGAAGTCGCCGCCGGAAGGATCGAAACCCTCTACGACCCGCGCCGCATGATCACCTCGGGGCCGGGCTACAAGCGGATCGAAGCAAAGCCATGACCAAACCCATCCTGATCGTCGGTGGCGGGCCCGCCGGCCTCGCGGCCGCCCACGCGCTCGCGCGCGTCGGCCAATCGTCAGTGCTCGTGGAGAAGGAGAGCCGCCTCGGCGGCGCGCCGATCCTCTCGGGCTACGCGAAGCTCGTGCCCACCGGCGAGTGGGCCAAGGACGCCATCGGCGGCATGGTGGACCGCGTGGTGAAGGACCCGCTGGTCGAGGTGCACCTCGGCGCGAAGGTGGCGTCGTTCGCCGGCAGCCCCGGCGCGTTCAGCGTCGACCTCTCCGACGGCCGCAAGGTCGACGCGGCGGCTGCGATCCTCGCGACGGGCTTCACGCACTTCGACTCGGTCAACAAGCCGGAGTGGGGATTCGGCCTCTTCCCGGACGTGGTCACGACCTCGCAGGTCGAGCAGATGATCTCGTCGGGCAAGGGCGTGCGCTGCCCTTCCGACGGCCGGAAGCCGAAGCGCGTGGCGATCCTGCTCTGCGTGGGCTCCCGCGACCGACAGATCGGACGCGAGTGGTGCTCCAAGATCTGCTGCACCGTCTCCGCGAACCTCGCGATGGAGATCCGCGAGGAGCTGCCGGACTGCCACGTGTACATCTACTACATGGACATCCGGACGTTCGGGCTGTACGAGACCAAGTACTACTGGAAGAGCCAGGAAGAGTTCAAGGTCAAGTACATCAAGGCGCGCATCGCCGAAGTGACCTCGAACGGCGAGCAACTCGTCGTGAAGGGCGAGGACACGCTGGTGAAGCGCCCGATCACGATCCCGTTCGACATGGTGGTGCATGCGATCGGCATGGACCCGAACGTCGAGAACCCGGCGATCTCGAAGACCTTCGGCGTGGAGCTCGAGCGGCACGGTTACGTCGGCCGCGGCAACTCCTACGGCAACACGGCCGAGACGTCGCGACCCGGTGTGTTCGTCGCCGGCGCGGCCACGGGCCCGGAGACGATCGACGACTCGATCGCCCAGGGACACGCGGCGGCGCTCGCGGCACTGGGCTTCCTCGCGCCGCAGCGCGCGAGCGCCTGATCCGCAGGCGGCGATGTTCGGCAGGACGCAGAACGCGAGCGTGGTGCCGGTGGCGCCGGCGCGCCCGAACCTCGACCTGAGCGGCCCGCGGCTGCGCCGCTCGCTCGAGGCCCTGGTCGCGGGCGCGGACACGCACGGCGGCATCGAGCGCTACATGGACGCGCTCAAGCTGAAGTCGGCCGTGTTCCAGGAAGCCTTCAAGTCGCAGGGACCCAACGGCCGCAGGCTCGACGTCGAATCCCTGCGTCCGTTGTGCGCCTTCATGCCCACGGTGCGGCGCCGGGTCGTGCCCTGGCTCGAGGAGCCCCGTTACTCGACGCTGCAACGCGCGCTCGAGGACCTGCTCGAGCCGACCAACGACACTTCGATCACCGACGCCCGCATTGCGCGCTTCTGCGCCGTGTTCCCGCAGGATGACGATCACCGCTGGACGCGCGACCTCGCCGCGGAGCTCCTGCACAACCTCGACCCCGAGCGCTACCCGCTCATGACCCGGTGGGTCTGGGACCGCGAGGCCAACACGGGCGTGCTGCGCGAGATCTGGCACGGGCCCGACACGGACCACACGACGATCGCCGCGCGCGACGACTATGAGACTTTCCTGGTGCTGCGGGAGGAGCTCGCCCAGTTCCTGTCCACCAACGGCGTCTTCCGCGACGTGATCCAGATGGTGGACGTGCTCTGCGCCCAGGTCTACGCGGAATACATCTGCGAGCAGGGCGGCAGCTACCTGCGTGCCGATTTCTCGGCGCCCGAGGACCCGATGCAGCACACGCGGCGGCTGCTCGGGCTCGACGGCGTGCGCGCCGCCGACGGCCGCGCGCGCTTTGCAGCGATCGACGGCGAGGCCCGCGAAGCCTTCGGCTCGACGCCTCCCCGCTCACTGGAATGACGAGGCCAAAAGATGCCCATCCATGAAGTCTCGCTGATCCGGCCGGAGAACCTGCAGACCCACGACCAGCTGGTCGTCGACGGCGTGGACGTCTCCGGGCACTGGAGCACGTTCATCCAGTCGCGCGTGGTCACCGATTACAACGAGGCGATGCAGGACGAGATCGCGGCGCTGCCGGGCGGCGAGAACGTGCATCGCTGCTGGCAATGCGGCTCATGCACCAACTCGTGCACCGTGAACGCCATCAACCCCGACTTCAACCCGCGCCACTGGATCTACCTGGTCCGCATGGGGATGGAGTCGGAGATCCTGCGCGACAAGGAAATCATCTGGCAGTGCGTGTCGTGCAACCGGTGCACCTACGCCTGTCCGCGCGACGTCGTCCCGGAGGGCGTGATGAAGGCGCTCTCGCACTGGCTCGAGCTCAAGGGCCACGTGAAGAAGTCGCCGTCGATGGTGTTCGACGAGGTCTTCTCGGAGCAGGTGTTCGAGCGCGGCAAGATCGAGGAAGGGCGCGTGATGCAGCGCTTCTTCAAGCGCACGGGGCAGGACCTGAAGCAGCCGTGGCTGATCGAGATGGTGAAGCGGATGCTGCGCCACCTGCCGGTCGGGATGCTGACGAAGCTCGGTCTCGCGACCGTCGTGGCCCCGAGCACGAGCGGCTGGTCGGGCGCCCGCGCCGCGATCCACGAATACGTCGAGGAGCAGGAGCACAAGCGACGGCGAGCCCTCGGGCTCGAAGGCCTGATCGAGGCCGCCAAGCGCGACGCCGAACCGGCCGCCGCGGCCCACGGGGTGAAGTCATGAGCGGTGCGAAGGGGAAATACCAGAAGGTTGCCTACTACCCGGGCTGCGCGCTCGAGGGCACGGCGCATTCCTACAACCGCTCGACCCAGGCCGTCGGCAAGGCGCTCGGCCTCGACCTCGTCGAGGTCAAGAACTGGAATTGCTGCGGGGCGATGGAGGTCAAGAACGTCGACCCCAAGCTGCAGACCTACCTCTCCTCGCGCGTGATGTCGATCGCCGCGACCGAGATGAAGATGGACGTGGTGATGGCGCCCTGCAACGGCTGCTACCACAACCTGAAGAAGGCCGAGTACGACCTCGCCCACGACCCGAAGTCCGTCGAGGTCGTGGACCGGCTGTCGAAGAAGGCGGGCCACGCCACGTACGAGGCGGGTCAGGTCGAGACCATCCACGCGCTCGACTGGATCAAGCAAGGCATCGGCGAGGAAGGTCTCAAGAAGCGCCTGCGGGGCTCGCTCAAGGGCCTCAAGGTCGCGAACTACTACGGCTGCATGTACGTCAGGCCGCGGCACATCTTCCCGGAGAAGGACAAGGGGCCGGGCAGCGAGTCCACTTCGAAGCCGCACTTCATGGACGACCTGCTGGCGGTCGCCGGCGCGGTGAACGTCGAGTTCCCGCTCAAGACCGCTTGCTGCGGCGGCGCACACACGCTCTCGGACAGCGACACGTCCACCAAGCTCGTGCTCAACATCCTGCGCGCCGCCGAAGCCTCGGGGGCCGAGGTGATCGCCACGGAGTGCCCGACCTGTCACTCGGGCCTCGAGATGCACCAGGTGCGGGCCGAGAAAATGCTGGGCCAGGCGACGACGGTGAAGATCCTCTACTTCACGCAGCTCCTCGGCCTCGCGCTCGGCCTCTCGCCGCGCCAGGTCGGCGTGCACGAGAACATCTCCGATTCGCTCGACTTCCTGAAGCAGAAGGGCATCGCTTGAGGCCGCTGGCCGACATCGAACGTCGCCTCGATGAAGTGGTGACTGTCCCCAATGCGGGGACTGCCCCCTTCTCCCCCGAAGAGCTGCTGTCCCTCGGCGAGGCGATTCTCGAACACTGGGTCGCGGCCAAGGGACTGGAGCCGACGAACGACCTCCGTGAAGGCTTCCGGCTGCTGGCCCTGCACCGCCAGGGCACGACCGACGACCCCAGCTTCAACGCGTGCCGGGAAACCTGCCGCGAACTCGTCTACCATTACAACCTGCTGACGATGGATCCGCAGCACGAGGACAGCCGCCAGCGGCTGCGGATGATGGCGCTCGTCGCCAACCATCTACGACTTTTCGTGGTCGGCAAGCTGCAGGTCGCCGGTCTCGGCGATTTCTGCTGCTCCTCGCGCCCGGTGCGCGAGGACGCCGCCCGCGTCGAACAGGCCTGAGGAGGCTCGATCATGCCCACGGTGAAAGGCTGCAATCTTCCGGACGATCTGCTCTACGACGTCGAGAACCAGATCTGGTTCAAGGAGGTCGGTGACGGCACGGTGAAGCTCGGCATGACCGCGGTGGCGACCGCGATGGCCGGCAAGCTCGTGGCGTACACGCCGAAGGCCGTGGGCAAGGACGTGAAGGCCGGCAAGTCCTGCGCCACCGTCGAGTCCGGCAAGTGGGTCGGCCCGGCCAAGACTGCCGCGGCCGGCACGGTCATGGCGGTGAACGACGCGCTCTCGGCCAACCCGAGCCTCGCGAACGCGGACCCGTACGGCGAAGGCTGGCTGCTCGTGCTCAAGCCCGAGGAATGGGACGCAGTGAAGGGCACCCTCGTTCCGGGCACGCAGGTCGCCGGGCCCTACGAGGCCAAGATGAACGCGGACGGTTTCGCGGGCTGCGGATGACCGCCCGCGCCAACGGCGCCGCCTTCGTCGTCGATCGGGCGACGGTGCAGCGTCTGGAGAAGAATGCGGAGAAGGCCTGCGCCGTGCTCGGCGCCATGGCGAACCCGTCGCGTCTGCTGATCCTCTGCCAGCTCGCGGAAAGCGAGAAGTCGGTGGGCGATCTCCAGCCGCTGATCGGCTTGAGCCAGTCCGCGCTCTCCCAACACCTGGCGGTGCTGCGCGGCAAGCGACTGGTGCGCACCCGCCGCGACGGCCAGCAGATCTACTACAGCATCGCGAGCCGTGAGGCGACGGCGCTCATGCAGACCCTCCACACGGAGTTCTGCGCGCCGAAGCGCAGGCGTTGAACCGCCGCGCGGGCGCCGCTCGCGGATCGGCGACGCCCAGCCAGGCGGCAATTACCTAGCCGTCCGCAGCGGGCAGGTATTGCGGGGCTGGACGGAAGGGCTAAATTGTCCCCAGCCGCGCGGCCGCGCGCGGTCACCCAGGGGACGGCCGCCATGAACCCACCCACCGTCGGCGAGCACCTACGTGCGCAGGGCATCTCGCGTCGCGATCTCCTCAAGTTCTGCACGGTCGCCGCGACGACCACGGCCCTGCCCGCCTCGCTCGTGCCCCGCATTGCGGCGGCCCTCGAGCGCGCGAAGCGGCCGTCGGTCATCTGGCTGCCGTTCCAGGAATGCACGGGTTGCACCGAATCGATCACGCGCGCCCACGGGGCGACGATCGAGGGCCTGATATTCGACGCCATCTCGCTCGACTACCAGCACACGCTGCAGGCCGCGTCGGGCACCGCCGCGGAGCATGCCCGCGAGCAGGCGATGAAGGACAACTGGGGCAAGTACCTGCTGATCGTGGACGGCTCGGTGCCGACCGCGAACGCGGGCTACGGCACGATCGCCGGTGTCAGCCATCTCGAGATGCTGCGCGAGGCAGCGAAGGGTGCGGCGGCCATCGTTGCGCTCGGCACCTGTGCGGCCTTCGGCGGCATCCCCATGGCCAAGCCCGATCCCACGGGCGCGCTGCCGGTGTCGGCCATCGTGAAGGACAAGCCGATCATCAACGTCTCCGGTTGTCCTCCGATCCCGATCGTGATCACGGGCGTGCTGATGCAGTACCTCACGTTCGGCAAAATCCCGGACCTGGACGCCCTCGGCCGCCCCCAGGCGTTCTACGGCCAGACGATCCACGACCGCTGCTATCGCCGCCCGTTCTACGAGCGTGGCGAGTTCGCGGAGACATTCGACGACGAGGGCGCGCGCAAGGGCTGGTGCCTGTACAAGCTCGGCTGCAAGGGACCGACGACCTACAACGCCTGTGCGACCGTGAAGTGGAACAACGGCGTCGGGTTCCCGATCGAGGCGGGCCACGGCTGCATCGGCTGCTCCGAGCCCCGGTTCTGGGACAAAGGCGGTTTCTACGAGGCGCTCTCGACCGGCAACTGGGGCACGGCGAAGACGCTCGGTACGGCGATCGGCGTGGGCGTGGCCATGGGCGCCGCCGCAGCGCTTTCGGCGCGCGCGCGCCAGCG
Source organism: Nevskiaceae bacterium (assembly GCA_037439865.1). Taxonomy (GTDB): domain Bacteria; phylum Pseudomonadota; class Gammaproteobacteria; order Steroidobacterales; family Steroidobacteraceae; genus RPQJ01. The sequence continues at coordinate 1,132 of JBBIVG010000131.1, read as the reverse complement.
GCACATGGAGAAGAAGGCATGACCTCCACGTCGCTGCTCGAGTTCGCGCGCGGCCCGGCGCTGGCCTGGGCGGTGGCCATTTTCGTGGCCGGTGTGGCCTGGCGCGTCGTGGGCATCCTCATGCTGCGCACGAAGCCGGACCTGTCCGAGCCTCGCAACCGGGCGGCATGGAAGGGCCTGCGGCTGATCGCCCTGCGGTCGTGGCCCCGCAAGGAGTTCCTCGAGGGAACGGCTTTCGGCGAGGTCATGGGCTACACGTTCCACGTCGGTTTCCTCGTGGCGCTGCTCTTCCTCGCCCAGCACGTGCTGTTCTTCGACGACGTCTTCTCGGACCTGCTCGGGTTCGATTTCAGCGACGTCTTCGGCTTCGACTGGCCGACGCTCCCGACCGGCGTCATCACGTTCCTGTCCGCCGTGTCGCTCGCGGCGCTCGTGGCCGTGCTGATCCATCGCCTGACCGATCCCGTGAAGCGGCTGATCTCGAACTTCGACGACTACTTCAGCTGGTTCCTCACGGCGGCCCCGCTCGCGACCGGGATGCTGGCCTTCGCGCACGCGGGCGGCGCGCCGTACGAGAAGCTGCTCGCGATACACATCCTCTCGGCCGAGGCGCTGCTCATCTGGTTCCCGTTCGGCAAGCTGATGCACGCGTTCCTGATTTTCGCGGCGCGCGGCACGACCGGCGTGCTGTTCGAGCGCAAGGGAGCCTCGCTATGAGCACCTCGCCCGGCGACGACGACAGGCTCGAACTCGAGCTCGACCAGCCGCGCGTCTCGGTGAAGGCGCCCGAGGTGCGCTTCGACAGGCAGGGCGAACTCACGGACGCCGAGCGGGTCGAGAAGGCGATGGGCAACTTCGTGAAGGACTTCGGCCGTACCGCGGCGATCTACATGGAGTCCTGCATCCACTGCGGCATGTGCGCGGAGGCCTGCCATTTCTACGAGGTGACGAAGGACCCGAAGTACACCCCGATCTGGAAGCTCGAGCCGTTCAAGCAGGCGTACAAGCGCGAGTACGGGCCGTTCGCATTCGTGTTCCGGGCGCTCAACCTGAAGCCGAAGGTCACGGCGGAGCAGCTCCAGGAGTAGCAGCACCTCATCTACGACTCGTGCACCGTGTGCGGCCGTTGCTC
>JBBIVG010000130.1:3260-8865 GCA_037439865.1 Nevskiaceae bacterium | reverse complement strand
CCGATCTCGGCGGCGATGGCGTCGATCAGCTCCGTGCGCGTCATGCTCCAGCCTCCTCGTCAGGCGTGGGTGGGCTCGTCCATCGTGATGCTGCGTGTGAAACCGCGCCCTTGTAGCACGTCCGGCGCGGGCGGATCAAGGACGGGCGTTACCTCTACGTCTACTCGCAGAGCACCGTGTCGACCGAGCAGCGGTTTGCGGACGCGGCGGACCCCGTGCTCGCCTTCGAGGTGCTGCTGCCACGGGAGCGCGACCACGAGTACCACGCCGAGCATTTCGACGGGCGGTGGATCATCCGCACCAACTGGCGGGCGCCGAATTTCCGCATCATGCAGGCGGCGCTGGGGCAAGCCGGCGACCGGGCGCAATGGCGGGACCTCGTCGCCGCGGATGCCGAGACATTCATTCACCGCTTCGACGTCTTCCGTGACTTCCTCGCGATCGAGGAGCGCTCGGGCGGCCTGCGCAGGATCCGCGTGCGGCCCTGGCAGGACGGGCGGGAGTTCTTCCTCGAGGCGGACGAGCCGGCTTACCGGATGGTGCTCGGGGACAACGAGGAAATCGACAGCACCACGCTCCGCTATACGTACACGTCGCTCACGACGCCGCTCACGACCTACGACTTCGACGTGCGCACGGGCGAGCGCACGCTGCTCAAGCGCGAGCCGGTCCTGGGAGGTTTCGACCCGTCCCAGTACGCGACCGACTACCTCTGGGCGCCTGCGCGGGACGGCGAACTCGTCCCGGTGGCCGTCGTCCATCGCAAGGACGTCCGCAGGGACGGTACCGCGCCGATGCTGCAGTACGCCTACGGGTCGTACGGGCTGTCGACGGATCCGGTGTTCTCGTCGTCGGTGCTGTCGCTGCTCGACCGCGGGTTCGTCTACGCCATCGCCCAGGTGCGCGGCGGGCAGGAGCGGGGCCGGCGCTGGTACGACGCAGGCCGCCTGCTCGCCAAGCGCAACACCTTTCACGATTTCATCGACGTCACGCGCTTCCTGGTGCGCGAGGGTTACGCCGACCCGCAGCGCGTGTTCGCGCGCGGCGGCAGTGCGGGCGGCTTGCTCGTCGGCGCCGTAGCCAACCTCGCGCCGCAGGACTATGCCGGCATCGTCGCGCACGTCCCGTTCGTGGACGTCGTGACGACCATGCTCGACGAGAGCATCCCGCTCACGACGAACGAGTACGACGAGTGGGGCAATCCGGGCGAGCAGGCGTACTACGAGTACATGCTCTCGTACGCACCGTACGACAACGTGTCGGCGCAGGATTACCCGGCGATGCTCGTCACGACGGGACTCTGGGACAGCCAGGTGCAGTACTTCGAGCCGGCGAAGTGGGTGGCCCGGTTGCGGCGTCTCAAGACCGACTCGAACCCGCTCTTGTTGCGCGTGAACATGGAGGCGGGGCACGGTGGCAAGTCCGGCCGTTTCCAGCGGCAGCAGGAGATCGCCGAGGAATACGCTTTCCTGCTCGGGCTCGCGGGCATACGCGAGTAGGGGCGCTGCCGTCCGGCGAGCCTGAGTTCGAGGCTGGTAAAGTGCCTTCACGATGATTCTGAGCCGAATATCCGCCCACATCCGAGCGCAGCACTGGACCGCGATCGCGATCGATTTCGTGATCGTCGTAGTCGGTGTGTACGTGGGTCTCCAGGTGAACCTGTGGAACGAGGCCCGAGTGGAGTCGCTCCGCCGCCAGCAGATCATCGATTCGCTGGTGACGAACCTGAACGATTCCATCAGCGTGCAGGATCGATTCACCGCCGAGATCGGCGCCGGCCTTGCCGAATGGAAGGCGGCATATGGGCGCGGCGACAGGCCAGCGCCGTATTACTACCGGATCAGCGGCTCGGACAAAGCGCCGGACGTGTGGTCGACGTTCCAGCAGATGCAACTGACGGAGCTGTTCGATCCCGTCACGCTCTTCGACCTGATGTTCTATTACTCCGAACTCGATGGCATCGGGCAGAAATGCGTGCGCTACGTGACTTTCGTCGAAGACGAGGTCCTGCCAGGTCTGGACGGCGGCAAGGACGCGTTCTACGACGCGGACGGAAACCTGCGGCCAGGATTCCGGGCCAACATGGAACGCCTGCGGGACTACCAGCACGAGATCCAGCAGATGACTGCATGGGCCAGGTGCCTGGTCTACCGTCTGGAATCGAAGCAGTCGTTCAAGTCGACCTGTCGACGCTCGGGTTACCACCTCGATGGCATGGACGAGCGGGCGACCAGGCCTGACGCCCGACCGGCTGGCTGAGGCCGGTTGTCAGCGCCCGGCGTCGGCCGCAACGTCTACGGCGCGAAGGCATCGAAAGAAAAGGGCCGCCCACCATCGCGGATGAGCGGCCCTCGTCGTCTTGGGACGATTACTTCGTCGCGCCGCCGGTGGCGGGCGTGGCCGGCTTCGCCGGCTCCGGGAAGCCGCGCTTGCGCATCAGCGCGCCGATGTCCGGGTCGCGTCCCCGGAACTGGTGATAGGCATCCGCGGGATCGACCGTGTTGCCCTTGCTGAGCAGTTCCTTCAGCTTCTGCGCCTCGGCCTTGTCCCAGGGACCGCCGGCCTCGAGGAACGCTTCCCAGGCATCGGCCGTGATCGTGTCCGACCACAGGTAGCTGTAGTAACCCGCCGAATAGCCGTCACCGCCGAAGATGTGCATGAACTGCGGCGTGCGGTGCCGCATCACGATCTCGCTCGGCATGTTGATCGCGGCGAGCGTCGCCTTCTCGAAGGCATCCGGGTCGATCGGCTCGGCGGCCGCGAGGTGCAGCTTCATGTCCACGATGGCGCTCGACAGGTACTCGACGGTCTTGAAGCCCTCGTTGAATTTCTCGGCCTTCTTGATCTTGGCGACGAGATCCGGCGGGATCGGCTTGCCGGTCTTGTAGTTGAGCGCGTAGCGATTGAGGATCTCCGGCGTCGAGAGCCAGTGCTCGAGCAGCTGGGAGGGGAACTCGACGTAGTCGCGCGCGACGGACGTGCCCGAGAGCGACGGGTAGCTGACGTTCGAGCTCAGGCCGTGCAGCGCATGGCCGAACTCGTGGAACAGCGTCGTCGCGTCGGTCCAGCTGATGAGCACCGGCTCGCCCGGCTTGCCCTTCACGAAGTTCGAGTTGTTCGAGACGATGGTCTTGATGTCGGTCTCGAACCGCTCCTGGTTGCGGTACGCGTTCATCCACGCGCCCGAGCGCTTGCCCTTGCGCGCATAGGGATCGAAGTACCACAGGCCGACGAGGCCGCCCTTGCCGTCCCTGACCTCCCAGACGCGGACATCCGGGTGATAGACCGGGACGGTGCCGGGCTTCACCGGCGTGAAGTGGAAGTCGAGCAGCTCCTTCGCCATGTAGAACATGCCCTCGCGCAGGTTCTCGAGCTGCAGGTAGGGCGTGATCTCGTTCTCGTCGAGGTCGTATTTGTCCTTGCGGACCTTCTCCGCGTAGTAGCGATAGTCCCAGGGCTCGATCTTGACGCCGGCGCCTTCCTTGTCGGCGATCGCCTGCATGTCCGCCACTTCCTCGTGCACGCGGGCGACGGCCGGCGGCCACACCGCCATCATGAGCTGCATCGCGCGCTCGGGGTTCTTGGCCATCGAGTCCTCGAGCCGCCACGCCGCGTGGTTCGCGTAGCCGAGCAGCTTGGCGCGCTCGTCGCGCAGCTTGAGGATCTTCGAGATCGTCGCGTTGTTGTCCGTCGGGCCGCCGTTGTCGCCGCGATTGACGAACATGCGCCAGACCTTCTCGCGCAGGTCCCGCCGGCTGGAGTAGGTGAGGAACGGTTCCACGCTCGAGCGCGTGTTGAGCACCGCCCACATGCCCTTCTTGCCGCGCGACTCGGCCGCCTGGGCCGCGGCTTCGCGTGCTGCGGTCGGCAGGCCGGCAAGGTCGGCTTCCTTCTCGAGCAGCACCATCTGCTCGCCCTCATCCTTGAGTACGTTCTGGCCGAACGTCGTGTAGAGGCTCGCGAGTTCCTGGTTGATCTCGCCGAGGCGCTTCTTCTGCGCCGCGTCGAGCTTGGCGCCCTGGCGCACGAACTGCGTGTAGTAGTACCAGGTGAGGCGCTGCTGCTCGGGCGTGAGTCCCGACTTCTCGCGCACTTCGTACACCGCCGCGATGCGCTTGAAGAGCGGCTCGTTCTGGAAGATCTGGTCATAGAACGCAGCCAGCTTCGGCTCCATCTCGCGCTCGACCGCCTGCACGGCGTCGTCGTTCATCGTCGAGCTGAAGACGTTGTAGACCGTCGCCGCGCGGCTGAGCCCGCGGCCCGTGCGCTCGAGTGCGGCGATCGTATTCTCGAAGGTCGGCGGCTGCGGGTTCGTCGCGATCAGATCGATTTCCGCGAGATTGCGGTTCATCCCGACTTCGAGCGCGGGGGCGAGCATGTCGACCTTGACCTTGTCGAAGGGCGGCACGCCGCCGTACGGCCCGGTCCAGGGCGCGACGAGCGGTTCGGCGAGCTTCAACTGCTGGTCGGTCGGTTGCGTAGCGGCCATCGTCATGGCACTGGCGGCGAGCGCGGCCATCAGGCCGGCCCCCGTGGCTAAGGTCTTGAAAGACATCAGGTTCCTCGCAGGTCGCTAATGATGGAAGCCGTGCCGCGGCGCCCGTCGAGCAGGCCCCGGGCGGCACACGCATGGACCGCGAAGGTTACCGGACTCCAGCCGCTCGTCGCACCCCTTGAAAACCCTGATGCGGCGAGTGGTGTTGGGCGTGCGATCAGCGGCGCCGGCCCCCGCCACCCATGGGCCTCGGCGTCGGTCGCGGCGCCGGCCGTGCGGCCGGGGCCGGGGCAGGGCGGGTCGACGGGGCCGGCGTGGGTTTCGCCGACGGACGCGTGGACGGCAGCTGCTCCGGATGTCCAGGCAGGGTGGTCGGACCCTCGGGTCGGCCGCCGTCACCCGGACGGTCGGGCGGGTTCACGATGATGACGTCGTCGTCCCAGCAGCAGGGGTACCCCGGGTAGTAGCCCGGGTAGTAGCCCCCCGGGTAGTAGGCGCCGGCATATCCGTAGCTCACGCTGCCGCTGGAGCCTCCGGATTCACATCCCGCCGCCAGGCTTAGGCATAGTGCGAGCGCGGCAGCCGTGGCGAAATGTCGCAGGGTGCTCATTGTCCGGCCCCCCTCTCGCGCGCAGCCCACTCGGCGACGGCAAACGGCGCCCCTGTCGGATCCGCAAGGATCGCCATGGTCGTCCCGTGCATCTGCGAAGGTTGCATCAGGACGCGCGCTCCGGCGGCGCTGGCCCGCGCGACCGTATCGCTGACGCTTGCGACGCGTATATATGGCACCCAGGTCGTCGGGACCTTCGTCGGCTTTGGCAGGATGCCGGCCCTCGCGAAACCGCCGGACCTGAGCACGATGCCGCCCGCTTCGGCGCGCGCGACGCCCTCCACGGTTTCATAGCCCGCGAGCCCCTTGTAGAACGCCGCCATCTTCGCGGCGTCGTCGGCCCAGAGTTCGACCCAGAGCCAGGTGTTGTCGTCCGCAAGATAATCGCCCGGATCGCCCGTAGCCGAGTCGATCACGCCGAAGAGGCCACCCTCCGGGTCGAGGAACAACGCCGCCGTGCCGCGTTGCCCCAGTACTTTCGGCGGCATCAGCACCTTGCC
>JBBIVG010000130.1:0-3212 GCA_037439865.1 Nevskiaceae bacterium | reverse complement strand
CACGTCCGGGACGGAGATGAGCCCGACCCAGCGCGCCGCACGCTTCTGCTGCTCTTCCTTGCGAGGGCTCGCGTAAACCATGCCGCCGATCGGCGTGCCGCCGGACAGCACGAGCGTGTAGGTCTTGAGGTCGTCGGCGGGGCCGTACGTCTCGAACGTCCAGCCAAACACCTTGCCGTAGAATTCGGCGGCGGCCCCGACGTCGCGCGTGAGGAGTTCCGCCCAAACGAAGCGTCCCGTGTGGCGCTCACTAGTCGGCGGGTCGGTGATCGGTGGCCAGTACGGCGCGGCCGACGCGAAGGTCGTCGCCAGGCTGGCCAGAACGCCGGCGGCCGCGAGAATGACGCTGCGGCGCCAACCACTACGTTGCATCAGTGATCTCCCGTCTCCTGCCGTCGTGAGCGAATGCTGCATGGTCGCCGTCGCCGAATCAATCGGTTGGCATGCGCGCGTCCTGCCCGCCGGCCGTTCGTCCTGCGAGCACCGCGGCGAGCACCGTGACCAGTGCTACCGCGCACAGGATCACCAGCATTCGAGCATAAGGCTGTCCCACCGCGGCACGGTGCCCGGCGAGCATCCAGGCCGTACGCAACCACTCGAGCGCGCCGAGGACCAACGTGATGCGCAATACGCGAGCCGCCCACGGTCGGGTGACGAACGCGAGCGCAATGAGTGCGAATGCCGCTATTGCGAGGACGAGGCTGCCTGCGCGGTAGAAATGCGCGGCCAGCAGCAGGAGCGCCAGGACGGCCAGGGCCGTGCTGAGAGGCCGACGCATCGCGGGGGCCTCAGGCCCGCTCCCACATCAGGTCGGAGTCCCGCGCAATCGCGGTCTGGACCAGCTCGATCAACGGCGTGGCACGCATCCGCAGCGTGACCACGGGTTCCCGCTCACGTTCTTCGTCGTCCAGGTCGGGCGGCGGGATGGAGGCAACCCTGTCCCCGGAGGTTGCGAGTGACCGCTGCAGCGCTTCCACGGCCGCGGGCAGCTCCGCCGCCAGGATCGCACCGGGCACCGAGCCCGTGTGACCCATCGCCTTCAGCAACGCCACCGCCGCGTCACCGTGCATGGTGAGCTGCCCGAACCGCGTGGAGAACTTCACGAGCACGGCGTGTGCGCCTGCGGACATTGGATCATGCGATCATAACTCCCGCCGCAAGTGCAAACGAGGTCTGCTGGATGGAGTTCGCGAACCTGCTGTGCGAGAGACGGGACAGCGTCCTGGTCGTCAAGCTTAACCGCCCCCAGAAGTTGAACAGCCTGTCGCTCGGGCTGCTCAAGGACCTGAAGTCCTGCGCCGAGTGGATACAGCGCGAGCGCGGGCTGAGCGCGGTGCTGCTCACGGGCGCGGGTCGAGGTTTCTGCGCCGGCGCCGACCTGACCGATCCGGAGAGCTTTCCGGGCGCCGGGCAGTCGATGGGCCAGTTCATGGCGGCGCGCCTGCGCGAGTACTACAACCCCGCGGCGCTGATGTGGAGCAACCTGCCAGTGCCGCTGGTGGTCGGTCTGAACGGCGTGTCGGCGGGAGCGGGCGCCTCACTGGCGCTGACGGGCGACATCACGATCGCCGCGAAGTCCGCCAGCCTCACGTTCGTGTTCGCGCCGAAGCTCGGCCTCGTGCCCGACATGGGCGGGACGTATTTCCTCGCCCGCCGGATCGGCGAGGCACGCGCACGGGCCTATGCGTTGACGGGACAGACGATCGGCGCGGAAGAAGCCGCGCGGATCGGGCTCATCGCCGAGTGCGTGGACGACGACGCGTTCGCCGGCCGCGTTGCGGAGGTGGCGCAGCAGCTGGCGTCCGGGCCGCGCGAAGCGTTCCTCGGTGTGCGAGCACTCATGGCGTCGGCGACGACTTCGTCGCTCGCGGCGGCGCTCGAGGCCGAGGCCGCGGCACAGTCGAAGCTCGGGGACAGCCCCGATTTCGTCGAGGGGGTGACGGCGTTTCGGGAGAAGCGGGCGCCGAGGTTCGGGGCGCGCTGAGCGCCCGGCACGCCGGCGTCAGTCGCCGGTGTCGTCGGCGAGGCGATTCTTGACGAAGAGCTGGGTGCGCATCGTGACGTCGCCGGAGTGGCGGTCGTGCGTCGCGATGCCGTAGCTCGCGTACTTGTGCTCCAGGCTCACGTCGAGACCCGGGCCGCCGACCCACCGGCCGCCGCCGAGCACCACGTTCAGGCCTTCGCGCCAGGAGCTCGGCGGGTCGTTCAAGGCGATGACGCCTTCGACTCCGCACGACAGTAATTCGATGACCCGGGCGGGATCGCCTTCGGGGATCACCGCGACGATCGGGTGCGTCGGGAAATGCGACCGGGCGGTACGCACGACGTCGGTGGACGAGGTGCAGTCGACGATGAGGGCTTCCCGCGGCTCCTTCTCCCGCGCCGCCGTGAACCGCACTTCCTGCCCGACGTACTCCGCGAGCTGTTGGCGGAAGCGCGGCGAGTGCGAGTACACGCGGCAAACCGGCTGGTCTTCGCGCCAAGGGTCCGTCGTCATCGTCACTCCGTTCGCATTATTGGTCACGATCGAAATTCCCCGCCCCCGGCGATGGTCGCCGACGCGGGAAATCTACCGCGGTGGGCCGTGTGGACCATGCGTCGCGCAGCCCGCGATCCGCGAAAGTGAGCGGTCGATCACAGTCGAAACGCTCAGCAAGCCTCGGCAAGGTACTTCGGCAGCATCGCGAGCCACGTGGCCCAGTCGTGGTCCACGCCCGGCCCCCAGTCGTCGACGCGGTTCGGGATGCCCTTCGCGCCGAGCACGGCCGCCAGCCGCCAGGACTCGCCGGGGTCCTCCCAGCGACCGGAGCCGGTCGCGAGCAGCACGTAGCGCCGCCGCAGTGCGTCGAGCTGCCAGCCTTCGCCGAGGTTCGGCAGGAAGTGCAGCGGCGACGAGAAGTAGAAGTCGTCGTTCCAGCGCCCGTGCAGGTGGCGCGAGAGGTCGTACGTGCCGCTCGTGCCGAGCGCCATCCAGAAGGCGTCGGGGTGCCGGCACAGGCTCGCGACGGCGAAGAACGCGCCGTAGGATGCGCCGGCCGCGATGATCTCGATCCCCCCCGACGCGCAGTCGTTGCGGATCAGGGGCACGACCTCCTCGTACACGTAGGCGTCGAAGGAGCTCTGCACACGCGAGCAGTACTCGGGCGAATGCTGACCCGAGACCCAGTGCTGGCCGGCGACGGAGTCCACGGAATAGACCTTGATCCGCCCCG
>JBBIVG010000129.1:0-8871 GCA_037439865.1 Nevskiaceae bacterium | reverse complement strand
GACGTCGTGGTCGGCGTTCGCAAGGGCGACAGCTGGAAGCAGGCGAAGAAGGACGGCCTCGAGGTCAAGGTCCCCGCGGAGGCCGTGAAGGGCGCCACGCTGGTCGCGCTGCTCACGCCGGACACCACGCAGGCCGGGAACTACAAGGAGATCCTGCCGAACCTCGCGCACGGCGCCACCCTCCTCTTCGCGCACGGCTTCAACGTGCACTTCGGCCAGATCAAGCCGCGCAAGGACCTCGACGTCGTGCTGATCGCGCCGAAGGGTCCGGGCGGCCTCGTGCGTCGCCAGTACCAGGAAGGCCGCGGGGTACCGTGCCTCATCGCCGTCGCGCAGGACGCCTCGGGCAAGGCCAAGGCCAAGGCGCTCGCCTACGCCGACGGCATCGGCGGCACCCGCGCCGGCGTGCTCGAGACCACGTTCAAGGAGGAGACCGAGACGGATCTCTTCGGCGAGCAGGCGGTGCTCTGCGGGGGTGCGACCGAGCTCGTGCTCAAGGGCTACGAGACGCTCGTCGAGGCCGGCTACCAGCCCGAGGTCGCCTACTACGAGTGCCTGCACGAGCTGAAGCTGATCGTGGACCTGCTCCACGAGGGCGGCCTCGCGAAGATGCACAAGTACATCTCCCACACGGCGAAGTGGGGTGACCTGACGCGCGGCCCGCGGGTCGTGAACAAGGAAACCAAGAAGGAGATGAAGAAGATCCTGAAGGAGATCCAGGACGGCTCGTTCGCGCGCGTCTGGATCCGCGAGAACAAGACGGGCCGCAAGAAGTACGACGCGCTCATGAAGAAGGATCTCGCGCACCCGATCGAGAAGGTCGGTCGCGAACTGCGCGCCCGCATGCCCTGGCTCAACGCCGGCTGATCACGGACCGCACGGCAAGCACGCACAGTCAATCACGGTGACCACCATGTCCACCCAGAGTCCCGCCCGCGACCCGAACCGCGTGATGATCTTCGACACCACGCTGCGCGACGGGGAGCAGTCGCCCGGTTGCAGCATGACCCAGCCCGAGAAGCTGCGGGTCGCGCGGGCGCTTGCGGAACTCGGGGTGGACGTCATCGAAGCCGGGTTCCCGGCCGCCTCGCGGGGCGACTGGGAGGCCGTGCGCGAGATCGCCCGCGAGGTGCGCGGTCCGATCATCGCGGGACTCGCGCGCTGCAACCGCGAGGACATCGACAAGGCCTGGACCGCCGTGAAGGAGGCCGCGCGCCCGCGGCTCCACGTGTTCCTCGCGACGAGCGCCATCCATCGCGAGCACAAGCTCAACATGGCGAAGGAGCAGATCATCCACACGGCCGTGGAAGGCGTGAAGTACGCGCGGAGCCTGTGCGAGGACGTCGAGTTCTCGCCGGAGGACGCCTCGCGCACCGAGCTCGAGTTCCTGCGCGAGGTCGTCGAGGCCGTGATCGAGGCGGGCGCGACCACAATCAACGTTCCGGACACCGTCGGCTATACCGTGCCCGAGGAATTCCACGAGGTCTTCGGTTACCTCAAGGCGCACGTGAAGGGCGCGGACCGCGTGACGTTCAGCGTGCACTGCCACGACGACCTCGGCATGGCGGTCGCCAACAGCCTCGCGGCGGTGCGGGCCGGCGCGCGGCAGGTCGAGTGCACGATCAACGGCATCGGCGAGCGCGCGGGCAATGCCTCGCTCGAGGAAATCGTCATGGCGATCAAGACGCGCGAGGGCATCCTCGGCGTCCACACCGGCGTCGACACGAAGCGCCTGTTCCCGACGAGCCGCCTGCTCTCCAGCATCACCGGCATGACGATCCCGCGCAACAAGGCGGTGGTCGGCGAGAACGCGTTCGCACACGAGTCGGGCATCCACCAGCACGGGATGCTGAAGCACCACTCGACCTACGAGATCATGCGCCCGGAGGACGTCGGCCTCTCGCGCTCGCACCTCGTGCTCGGCAAGCACAGTGGCCGCGCCGCGCTGCGCGACCGCATCAGGGAACTCGGCTTCGAGCTGTCCGACGCCGAGCTCGCGCGCGTGTTCGAGGATTTCAAGTCGCTCGCCGACAAGAAGAAGGAACTCTTCGACGGCGACATCGAGGCACTGGTGCTCAAGGCCGAGTTCGGCGAGAGCGGCCCGTGGCATCTCGAGAGCCTGCATGCCGTGAGCGATGCGGGCGGCGGCGCGATGGCCCGCGTCGGCCTGAGGCACATCGACGGCCGCCTGGTCTCCCAGGAAGCGACGGGCGACGGCCCGGTGGACGCGGCCTTCAAGGCGATCGAGTCGGCCACCGGCGTGCCGGTCACGCTGCGCAAGTTCGAGGTGCGGAGCGTGTCGATGGGCGAGGACGCCCAGGGCGAGGCCGTGGTCACCGTCGAGCACAACGGCCGGGCGTATCGCGGCTCGAGCGTCACGACCGACATCGTCGAGTCCGGCGTGCGCGCATTCCTCGAGGTCGTCAACCGCATCGAGTCCACGCGCGCCACGACCGCGCGGATGGAGAAGCGCAACCCCGAGGCGGAAGCGTCCGCCTCGACCATCTGAGCGGACCCGGAGACGGGAGCACGAATGACTGCGAAGACACTGTTCGAAAAGGTCTGGGAACGGCACGAGGTGGTGCCGGAGACGCCGGACACGCCGGCCGTCCTCTACATCGACCTGCACCTCACGCACGAGGTGACCTCGCCGCAGGCCTTCTCGGTGCTGCGTGCGCGCGGGCTCAAGGTGCGTCGCCCGGACCGCACGCTCGTGACCATGGACCATTCGACCCCGACCGATACCGCGCAGATCTTCGGTGGCGTGCCGATCGCGCTCGAGTCGGCGGCGAAGCAGGTCCACCAGCTCGAGCGGAACTGCGCCGAGTTCGGGCTCGACCTGATCGGCCTCACGGACGCCCGTCGCGGCATCGTGCACATCATCGGTCCCGAGCTCGGCGCCACGCAGCCCGGCAAGACGATCGTCTGCGGCGACAGCCACACGAGCACGCACGGCGCGTTCGGCGCCCTCGCCTTCGGCATCGGCACGACCGAGGTGGGCTATGTCCTCGCCACGCAATGCCTGCTGCAGCGCAAGCCGAAGACACTCGCGATCGAGGTGGCCGGTCGGCTCGCCCCGGGCGTCGCCGCGAAGGACCTCGTGCTCGCGATCATCGGCCGGATCGGCGTGAACGGGGGCACGGGACACGTCATCGAATACCGTGGTCCGGCCATCGAGGCACTCTCGATGGACGAGCGCATGACCCTCTGCAACATGTCCATCGAGGCCGGAGCGCGCGCAGGAATGGTCGCGCCGGACGAGACGACGTTCGCCTACCTCAAGGGCCGGCCGCGCGCTCCGCAGGGCGAGGCCTGGGACCGCGCGGTCGCGGACTGGCGCGAGCTGCGCACGGACGCCGGCGCCATGTTCGACAGGACGGTGCAGCTCGATGCCGGGGCGATCGAGCCGATGATCACCTACGGTACGAATCCGGGCATGGTGGCGCCGATCAGCGGCCGCGTGCCGGAACGTCCCGGGGATGCCGTCTTCTCGCGCGCGCTGGCCTACATGGGACTCGAGCCCGGCGAGCCGCTGCGCGACAAGCCCGTGCAGGTGGTCTTCATCGGCAGCTGCACGAACGCGCGTCTCTCCGACCTCGAACTCGCCGCGCGGGTGCTCCGCGGCCGCAAGGTCGCGCCCGGCGTCCGTGCGCTCGTGGTCCCCGGCTCGCAGCAGGTCAAGCGCGAAGCCGAGGCGCTCGGGCTCGACCGGATCTTCGTGGATGCCGGGGCCGAGTGGCGCGAGTCCGGCTGCTCGATGTGCCTGGGCATGAACGGCGACACCGTCGGCGCCGGGCTCTACTGCGTCAGCACCAGCAACCGCAATTTCGAAGGCCGCCAGGGCGCGGGGGCGCGCACGCTACTCGCCAGCCCTGCGACCGCCGCGGCCGCGGCGGTGCGTGGCCGCATCACCGACCCGCGCGAATTCATCCACTGAGGCCCCATGGACCCGATCAGCGTCATCCGCTCGAAGACGGTCGTAATGCCGTCCACGAACATCGACACGGACCAGATCATCCCGGCCCGCTTCCTCACCACCACCACGCGCGAGGGACTCGGGGCCGCCCTGTTCGCGGACCTGCGCAACGATCCGGATGGCTCGCCGCGACCCGATTTCGTGCTGAATCGCCCGGAGTCGCGCGGCTGCGAGGTCCTCGTCGCGGGCCGAAACATCGGCTGCGGTTCGTCGCGCGAGCACGCACCCTGGGCCCTGCTCGACCACGGCTTCCGGGCCGTGGTGAGCACCGAGATCGCCGACATCTTCCGCAGCAACAGTCTCAAGAACGGGCTCCTCCCGGTCGTCGTGGACGAGACGACGCATGCGTGGTTGCTGTCACACCCGGGAGCCGAAGTCGAGATTGATCTGACGAGCTCGACGCTCAAGCTGCCGGACGGCCGCGCCGTGACGTTCCCGATCGAGGCGTTCGCGCGCTATTGCCTCCTGAACGGAGTGGACGAGCTGGGGTACCTGCTCGCCAAGGCGGACGCGATCGCCGCCTACGAGGCTCGCCACGCATGAAGGCTCGCATCACGGTTCTCGGGGGCGACGGCATCGGCCCCGAGGTGACGGGTGAAGCCGTCAGGGTTCTCCAGGCGGTCGCGTGGCGGTTCGGCCACCAGTTCGAATTTGCGGATGCGCTGATCGGCGGCGCGGCCATCGACGCAACGGGCTCGCCATTGCCGCCGCGCACGATAGACGCGTGCCGCAGCTGCGAGGCTGTGCTGCTCGGCGCCGTCGGCGGTCCGAAATGGTCCGACCCCAACGCGCGGGTCCGGCCCGAGCAGGGCCTGCTGGAAATCCGCCGCACGCTCGGCCTGTTCGCGAACCTGCGACCGGTCAAGTCGATTCCCTCGATGCTCGACGCGTCGCCCCTGAAGCCCGAGGTCGTATCGGGCGCGGACATCATGGTCGTTCGCGAACTGACCGGTGGCATCTACTTCGGCCGCAAGAGCCGCACGGCGCATGAGGCCGAGGACGTCTGCAGCTACACGACCGAGGAGATCGAGCGGGTGACGCGCATCGCGGGACGCCTGGCGATGGCCCGCCGGCGCCGCATCACTTCGGTGGACAAGGCAAACGTGCTCGAGACCTCGCGCCTTTGGCGCTCGGTGGTCGAGCGGCTCCTCCGCGAGGAATTCCCCGAGGTCGAGTTCGAGCACATGCTGGTGGACGCGGCGGCCATGCACCTCATCCGGCGGCCGTCCTCCTTCGACGTCCTGCTCACCGAGAACATGTTCGGCGACATCCTCACCGACGAGGCCTCGATGCTCGTGGGCTCGCTCGGCCTGCTGCCGTCGGCATCGCTCGGCGAGGGAACGACGGGCCTCTACGAACCCATCCACGGTTCGGCACCGGACATCGCCGGCCGCGGAATCGCCAATCCTTACGGCACGATCCTGAGCGCCGCCATGCTGCTGCGCCATTCGCTGGACCTCGAGGCGGAGGCCCGGGCCGTCGAGGCGGCGGTGGATGCGGCGATTTCAGCCGGGGTTCGGACCGCGGATATCGCCATCCCGGGAGCACCGTCCGTCGGCAGCCGGGCGGCAGCGGACGCAGTCATCGAGGGTTTCGGCGCTTGATTCAGAAATATACACAAATCAAGTAGTTATATAATTATCAAGAGAGGTTGCACAAACAGGCGCTGACCGAAAGGCGACCCGCTCCAAGACTGGAGAAAAGCCTGTACAACCCCCCGTTTCCCGGCGCTATACTGCGCGTCCGCGGGCGGTCCCGGATCTCCCGCTCTCCTGTTCCGTGGTTGGTTAGCACGTCGAGTGAGTAGGACTTGAGTCGGGTTAGTCTTTGCCTCACGGACTGAGGCAACTCGGGTCCCTCTCGAAAGGCCGGCATCACTGCCGGCCTTTCTTTTTTTGCGAACCGCGGCCGCGCGTCACGCCCGGCTCGCGATGTCGAGCGCACGCTCGAGATCGCGCACGAGATCGTCGCCCTCCTCGATCCCGATCGACAAGCGCAGCAGCGTTTCCGAAATGCCGGCCCGTTCCCGGGCCGCGGCGTCCATCGCCGCGTGCGTCATGCTGGCCGGATGGGCGACGAGACTTTCCACGCCACCGAGTGACTCCGCCAGCGAGAACAGCTCGAGGGCGCCGAGCAGCGCCTTCACGGTCTCGACCGAGCCGGCGAGTTCGAAGCTCACCATTGCGCCGAACCCGCTCTGCTGCCGGCGCGCAACGGCGTGGCCGGGATGGGACTCGAGCCCCGGGTAGTAGACGCGCCTCACCGCCGGGTGCCGCGCCAGCAGGTTGACGACCTGCTGCGCGTTTTCGCCGTGCGCCCGCATGCGCGCATGCAGCGTTCGCATGCCGCGGAGCGTGAGGTAGCTGTCGAACGGCGCACCGGTCACGCCGACGCAGTTGCCCCACCAGGCGAGGCGCTCGTGCAGGTCGGCACGCGCGGCAATCACGGCACCGCCGACGACGTCGCTGTGTCCGTTCAGGTACTTGGTCGTCGAGTGCACGACGACATCGGCACCGAGGGCGAGCGGCTGCTGCCACACAGGGGACATGAAGGTGTTGTCCGCCGCGACCAGGGATCCCGCGGCGTGCGCGGCCGCCGCGACCGTCGCGATGTCCACGATGCGCAGCAGCGGGTTGCTCGGCGTCTCGACCCAGACCAGCGCGGGGCGCTGCGCGAGCGCGGCCTCGAGCGCGCTCGCGTCCTGGAAATCGACGAAACGCACGTCGAGCGAGTTTCGCTCGCGCAATGCATTGAAGAGCCGATAGGTTCCACCGTAGCAGTCGTGCGGTACGACGACGACCTGCCCGGGCCTGAACAGCTGGGTCACGAGCGAGACCGCAGCCATCCCGGACGAGGTGACGACGGCGCCCGCGCCTCCTTCGAGGTCCGCGAGTGCCCCGGCGAGGGCGTCGCGCGTCGGGTTGCCCGAGCGCGAATAGTCGTAGGTGCGCTTCTCGCCGTAGCCGCTGAAGGCGAACGTCGAGGTCAGGTGGATCGGCGGCACCACGGCGCCGAACTGCGTGTCGGTCTCGAGCGCCGCGCGGACGGCGCGGGTCTTCTGGGTCGTGTCCTTGCTCATGCTCAATCGAGGGCGCGCGCGAAAACGTCGCGCAGCACTTCGGTCTCCTTCAGGAATGCGTCGTGGCCGTACAGGGATGAAATCTCGACGAGCGCGCAGTTGCCGCCCAGCCGGTCGCGCAGTTCGCGCATGTCGGCGACCGGCACGAGCTGGTCCTCCACCACCGCGACCAGCGTCGTCGGCACGTGGATCGCCTCGGGCTCGACGCGGTGCAGGTCGATGGATTCCGAGAGGCAGACGAAGGCCTCGGGCCGGTAGCGCGCCGCGTAGCTCTCGCCGCGCGCGATGAGGTACGACTCGACCGGGAACCTGAACCCGTCGCTGGTTCGCTCGGGCTCACCGGCGAACCGCTCCTCGAACTCGCGGGCGGACCGGTAGGTGGCCATCGCGAGCGCGCGCGCGAGGGTGAGGCCCCTGGCCCCCTCGCCGTGACCGAGTGCGTAGCGCACGAAGGCACGCTGCACGCTGCGCCAGGCGGTGGACATGGGATAGGTGCGATGGGCCGCGCTGATCACGATTGCCTGCCGCACGCGCGGCGCGTGGGTCTGCGCGAGTGCCAGCGTCACCATGCCGCCGTACGACGCGCCGATGCTGCCGTGCAGGCGCTCGATGCCCAGGTGGTCCAGCAGCACGACGATCATCCGCGCCTGGTCGAAGGCACTGATGCTCGGGAATGCCTCGTCCGGCTGCGGCCCGGTGGTGAGGTGGCTGCCGCCGAGGAAATCGACGCCGAGGACGCGGTAGCGGTCCGTGTCGAGCGATCGGCCGGGACCAATGCTCTCTTCCCACCATCCCGCGGGCTCGCCGGGCAGGCTGAATACCTGGCGGCCTGCCGAGATGCCGCCCAGCACGGCGACGACCGGCGCGCCCCGCGCGCCAGCGAGCCGGAAGGCCACGTCCACTTGGTCGAGCGCGCCGCCGAAATGCAACGGAAACGGCCCCGGCAGGCGATGGACGCCCGAGCGGCACTCGTAGCCCTCGGGACGGGCCACCGCCGGCGCTGCGGATTCTGTCGTGCGGGACGAAGACATCGAGCGAACGCACTCCACGTGCGGCCGTTCCGGGCCGCGACCAGGCTTCGAGACTCCAGGGAGCAACGCTCGCAGGTCGCCGCGACCCACACCCCTGGCATCGGGCCAGGGCAGCTTCGCGGCAACTCATCTGTCGGCGGACCGCGTCCCCGTGGAGTTGGCACCTTTTCGGGCGGGTTGGGCCCGGCGGTTGCCCCGGCTTCAAAGGGCCAGTCCCTCAGCCGGTCTCGATGAGCGCGCGCAGTGTAGGTGCCGCCCCGGCGCACCGTCAAGGCGGCCCGGCTTGCCAAGTCCGCCCCAATGCAATAATGTGCTAGCACGCTATTACATTGGGTCAGCCGTGAAGAGCCATCGAGGCATTTCCCCACGCCAGGAAGCGGCCGCCGAGCGCGCGCTGTTCCAGGCTGTACTCACGCTCCGGACGGTGGACGAGTGCCGGGACTTCTTCCGGGACCTCTGCACGCCCGCGGAGCTGCAGGCGCTCGCCGATCGCTGGAGCGTCGTCGGGCTCCTGCAGCAGGGCATGCCCTACCGCGAGATCCACCGGCAGACCGGGGTCAGCGTGACGACCATCGGGCGGGTCGCCCGCTACCTCGGCGCCGGCAACGGCGGTTATTCCCTCGCCGCCCGGCGACTCGCGGAGCGTTGACATGGAACGAAGCCAGCGATTGCGGATTGCGGTCCAGAAGTCTGGCCGTCTCACGGACCACTCGCTCGACCTGCTCGCGCGCTGCGGCCTCAAGTACAGCCGCGGCAAGGACCAGCTGATGTGCTACGGCGAGAAC
>JBBIVG010000128.1:0-8895 GCA_037439865.1 Nevskiaceae bacterium | reverse complement strand
TGATCTGGTAGCCCTTCGGCAGGTCCGGGTAGAAGTAGTTCTTGCGCGCGAACACGGAGCGGCGCGCGATCTTCGAGCCCGTGGCGAGCCCGAACCGCACGGCCATCCGCACCGCCTCGACGTTGAGCACCGGCAGCACGCCCGGGTAGCCGAGGTCCACGAGGTTGGCCTGCGTGTTCGGCGACGCCCCGAACGCGGTCGAGGAAGTCGAGAAGATCTTGCTCTTCGTCGCGAGCTGGGCGTGGATCTCGAGGCCGATGACGGTTTCCCACTCCATCACGCGTACTCCCGCGGCAGGCGCTTGTGCCAGTCCGTCAGCTGCTGGTACTGGTGCGACACGGCGAGGAGCCGCGACTCCGCGAAGTGTGGACCGACGAATTGCAGGCCGACGGGCAGCTCGCGACCGCCTTCCTGCACGAAGCCGCAGGGAACGGAGATGGCCGGCAGCCCGGCCAGGTTGGCGCCGATCGTGTAGATGTCATTCAGGTACATGGTGATCGGGTCGCTGGTCTTCGCGCCGAGTTCGAACGCAGCCGTCGGCGACGTCGGGCCGATCACCACGTCCACGTCTCCGAAGGCGCGCGCGAAGTCGGCCGCGATCAGCTGCCGGACCTTCTGCGCCTTGAGGTAATAGGCGTCGTAGTAGCCGGCGGAGAGCACGTACGTGCCCGTCATGATGCGGCGCTTGACCTCGGCCCCGAAGCCCTCGCCCCGCGAGCGCTTGTAGAGATCTGCCAGGTCGCGAGGGTTCTCGCAGCGGTGGCCGAAACGAACGCCGTCGAATCGCGACAGGTTCGACGAGCATTCGGCCGGCGCCACGACGTAATAGGTCGGGACCGACAGCGGCAGGGCCGGCAGGCTCACTTCCCGGACCACCGCGCCCGCGGCACGCAACGCCTCGATCGCGTCCTGCACGAGCTTGCCCACGCCGGGCTCGAGGCCTGCGCCGAAGAACTCGCGGATGATGCCGACGTGCACGCCCTTGAGCGGCTGAGAAAGCTCCGCCACGTAATCCGGCACGGGCGAGTTCACGCTCGTGGAGTCGCGCGGGTCGAAGCCGGCCATCGCCTGCAGCAGCAGCGCCGCGTCCTCGGCTGAACGGGCGAGCACCCCGGCCTGGTCGAGGCTCGAGGCAAACGCGATCATTCCGTAGCGCGAGACGCGGCCGTAGGTGGGCTTGATGCCCGTGAGGTTCGTGAGCGCCGCGGGCTGGCGGATCGAGCCGCCGGTGTCGGTGCCGCTTGCCGCCGGGGCAAGGCAGGCCGCCACGGCAGCAGCCGAGCCGCCCGACGAACCGCCCGGGACCCGCTTCGGATCCCAGGGGTTACGGACCGGGCCGTAGAAGCTCGTCTCGTTCGACGAGCCCATGGCGAACTCGTCCATGTTCGTCTTGCCGAGCAGCACCGTGCCGGCCGCCTTCCAGCGCTCGACCACGGTCGCATCGTATGGCGCGACGAAATTCGACAGCATCCTCGACGAGCAGGTCGTGAGGATGCCGTCCGTGCAGAAGATGTCCTTGTGGGCGATGGGTACGCCGGTGAGCGGCCCGCCCTCCCCGCGCGCCAGGCGCTCGTCCGCAGCGCGGGCGTCCGCCAGGGCCCGGTCGGCCGTGACGGTCACGAACGCGTTGAGGTCCGGGCCCATCTTCTCGATGCGGCCGAGGAAGTGGAGCGCGAGGTCGAGGCTCGAGAAACGCCGGGCCTTCAGGCCGGCCGCGAGTTCCGCGACGGTCAGGGTGTGCAGCGACATGGGCCCGGCCTCACTCGATGACTTTGGGTACGAGGTACAGCCCGGCCGCGACCGCGGGCGCGTTCTGCTGGTACTTCTCGTGGCGGTCGGTCTCGGTCACCTCGTCGCCGCGGAGCCGCTGGACCTGGTCGGCGAGCGGGTGGGCCATGGGGTCGACGCCGCCGGTATCGGCCGCGGAAAGTTGCTCGACGAAGTCGATGATCCGGGAAAGGCTGTCGACGTACACCGGCATCTGCTCCTCGGCGATTTCGAGGCGGGCAAGATGAGCGATGCCTTCGACCTGCGTACGCGTCAGGCTCATGCGGAAAAGCTCGGTCGGACACGGAAAAATGAGCCGTAAATCATACACCTCGCCTTGCCGAAAGTCCTGACAATGGTTAAATTGCCCGGATTCCGCGCGGGCTCCGCGCGTCCCCCACATCCCCCCGTTTTTTCCTGCAGATGTTCAAGAAACTCCGCGGCCATTTTTCAAACGACCTCTCGATCGACCTCGGCACCGCCAACACCCTGATCTACGTCCGCGGCAAGGGCATCGTGCTCGACGAGCCGTCGGTCGTCGCGATCCGCGAGGAACCCTCGCGCGGCGGCAAGAAGATCGAGGCGGTCGGCACCGAGGCGAAGAACATGCTCGGCCGCACGCCGGGCAACATCACCGCCATCCGCCCCCTGAAGGACGGCGTGATCGCGGACTTCACCGTCACCGAGAAGATGCTGCAGTACTTCATCGAGAAGGTGCACGGCAACCGGCTGATCCGCCCGAGCCCGCGCGTGCTGGTCTGCGTCCCTTACGGCTCGACGCAGGTCGAACGCCGCGCGATCCAGGAGTCGGCCGAAGGCGCCGGCGCGCGCTGGGTGCGCCTCATCGAGGAGCCGATGGCCGCCGCAGTCGGCGCCGGCATGCCGGTGCAGGAAGCGCGCGGCTCGATGGTGCTCGACGTGGGCGGCGGGACGTCGGAAGTCGCGGTGATCTCGCTGAATGGCATCGTCTACGCGGCCTCCGTGCGCATCGGCGGCGACCGCTTCGACGAGGCGATCATCAACTACGTGCGCCGCAACTACGGCATCCTGATCGGCGAAGCGACCGCCGAGCGCATCAAGATCGAGATCGGCTCGGCCTACCCGGGCCAGCAGGTGCGCGAGATCTCGGTCAAGGGCCGCAACCTGTCCGAGGGCGTGCCGCGCAGCTTCACGCTCAACTCGAACGAGATCCTCGAGGCGCTGCAGGAACCGCTGCAGGGCATCGTCGGCGCGGTCAAGGCCGCGCTCGAGCAGACGCCGCCCGAACTCGGCTCGGACGTCGCGGAGCGCGGCATCGTGCTCACGGGCGGCGGCGCGCTGCTGCGCGACATCGACAAGCTCCTCATGGAGGAGACGGGCCTGCCGGTCGTCGTGGCCGAGGACCCGCTCACCTGCGTGGCGCGCGGCGGCGGCAAGATGCTGGAACTGATCGACGAGCACGGCCCCGGCCTCTTCGGCCTGGACTGATCGCGGGCGTGACCTCCCACGCGCCGCCACCGTGGTCGAGCTAAGCCACGACACGCGCCCGATCATCGGCCGCGGCCCTCCGCTCGCCGCGACGTTCCTTACGCTTGCGGTCGCCTCGATCGCGCTCATGGTCGCCGACGTCCGCTACGACCAGCTCGACCGGGTCCGCGGCTGGCTGAACGCGGCTGCTTACCCGGCGCAGGTCGCCGTGGACATGCCTTTCCGTGCCTGGCACTGGCTCACCGGGTCGTTCGCGGACCGCGGCCGCCTTCGCGAGGAGAACCTCGAGCTCACCGCCCGGCTGCGCCTGGCCAACCTGCAGCTGCAGCGATTTGCCGCGCTGGAGGAAGAGAACCGCCGGCTGCGCGACATGCGCGAGAACTCGGCCGGCGTCGCGGAGCGCGTGCTCGTGGCCGCGATCCTGAACGTGGACCTCGATCCGTTCCGTCACCGCGTACTGCTCGACAAGGGCTCGGCCGACGGCGTGTTTAAGGGACAGGCCGTGCTCGACGCCGACGGCATCTTCGGCCAGGTCTGGCGCGTCCATGCCCACACCGCCGAGGTCATCCTGATCAGCGATGCCGAGCACGCGATCCCGGTGCAGTCGAATCGAAGCGGCGTTCGAACGATCGCGGTAGGCACGGGAGACTCGAGCCGGCTGTCCCTGCCGTTCGTCACCGTGGAGTCGGACATCAAGCAGGGCGACCTGCTGCTCTCGACCGGCATGGGTGGCGTCTTCCCGCCGGGCTATCCGGTGGCGCAGGTGACGAAGGTCGAGCGCACGGCGAAAGCAACCTTCGCGATCGTCGAAGCGCGCCCGACCGCTGCGCTCGAGCGCGATCGCGAGGTGCTGCTCGTGTGGTTCAAGACGCCGCCGCCCGAGACTGAATCGCCGCCTGCGCCTGCGCCCGACAAGGCCCAGCCCAAGCCTGCTGCTCCCGGCGCGGCCGCGGCAACGACGCCTGCTGCGACGACGCCCACGGCGACACCGCCGGCGCCGCCGCCGGGAGGAGCCGGGGAATGAGGCGCAGCATGTTCGGGCGGCGCATTCTCTACTGGCTGACGGTCGCGGCCGGCCTCTCGCTGGCCATCGTGCCGTTGCCGACCTGGCTCGACCCCGTGCGGCCGGATCTCGCGCTGCTCGCGGTCATCTACTGGATCCTGGCGAGTCCGCGCATCGCGGGGCTCGGCTACGCCTGGCTCGCCGGGCTGTTCCTCGACGTACTCCGCGGCATGGTCCTCGGACAGCACGCGCTCGGATTCCTGGTCGTCGCGTTCCTGACGCACCGCCTGCAGTTGCGCATGCGCATGTTCCCGATCCCGCACCAGGCGGCGACGGTGATGCTGCTGCTCGGGCTCTACCACTTCATCATCTTCTGGACCGACGGGCTCACGGGGCACGGCTACACGGGGTGGGACCGCTGGTTGCCCGTGCTGTCGGGGACGCTGCTCTGGCCGCTGATCGTCGCGGCCGGCGACACGCTCACGCGCCGCTCGCGCTGAGGGCACGAGCCGCACGATGCCACGCACCGTCCGCCTGAAGGACCACTATGCCGAGCAACGGCTGTTCGGCCGCCGCGTCATCGCGGCCACGACGGTGATCCTGGTCTGCATCGGCGCCCTGTTCGCGCGGCTGTTCTACCTGCAGGTCGTCAGGCACGACTATTTCAGCGAGCTCTCGCAGGGCAACCGGATCCGCATCGACCCCGTGCCGCCGAGCCGCGGCCTGATCCTGGACCGCAACGGCGTGCCCCTGGCGCTCAACCGGCCGTCCTACCAGCTCGAGCTCACGCGCGAGCAGACGCCCGACGTGAAGGACACGCTCAAGCGCCTGATCGGGCTCGGCCTGCTCGCGGCCGAGGACTACGAGCGCACGCTGCACATGATCCAGGCGCGGCGCAGCTTCGATTCCGTGCCGATCCGGCTGCAGCTCTCGGAGGAAGAGCTGGCGCGGTTCGCCGTCAACCGGCCCGATTTTCCCGGCGTCGAGGTCCGTCCGCGCCTGACCCGCTACTACCCGCTCGCCGGGACCGGCGTGCACGCGCTGGGCTACGTCGGCGCCATCAGCGAGAAGGACATGGAGAGCATCGACGCCGCGAACTACGCGGGCACGACGCTCATCGGCAAGCTCGGCGTGGAGCGCGCCTACGAGGACGACCTGCACGGCGAAACCGGCTATCAGCAGCTGCTGGTCAACGCGCAGGGGCGGCGCGTCGAGCGCGTGGGGATCACGGCGCCGACGCTCGAGCGCCACGAGCCCGTCGCGGGGAACGACCTGTACCTCGCCGTGGACGCGCGCGTGCAGAAGGTCGCCGAGGAGGCGCTCGCCGGGCAGCGTGCCGCCGTCGTCGCGATCGACCCCCGCAATGGCGACGTGATCGCCTTCGTCAGCACGCCGACGTTCGACCCGAACGGATTCGCGCGCGGCCTGTCCTATGCCGAGTACAAGGCCCTCGCGGAGAACATCGACGTGCCGATGTACGATCGCGCGCTGCGCGGCGTCTATCCGCCTGGCTCGACCGTGAAACCGATGATCGCTCTCGCGGGACTCGAGTATGGGATCGACCCGAAGGCGACGCGCTTCTGCCAGGGCTACTACCAGCTGCCCGGCGACAGCCACCGCTTCCGCGACTGGAAGAAGGGTGGGCACGGCACGGTGAACATGCACACGGCGATCGCGCAGTCGTGCGACGTGTACTTCTACGGGGTCGCGGAGCGGCTCGGCATCGACCGCATGCACGATTTCCTGGCCCAGTTCGGCCTCGGCGCCGCCACCGGCATCGACATCGGCGGCGAGCGCCCGGGGCTCCTGCCGTCGACGGCGTGGAAAAAGAAGACTTTCAAGCGCCGGGACCTGCAGGTCTGGTTCCCCGGCGAAACATTGATCGCAGGCATCGGCCAGGGTTACATGCTCGTGACGCCGCTGCAGCTCGCGCACGCGGCCGCCACGATCTCCATGCGGGGCAAACGCTTCCAGCCCAGGCTCGTGACGCGGGTCCGCGACGCGCAGACCGGCGAGATCCGCGAGGTGCAGCCGAAGGAACTGCCGTCGGTGAAGGTCAGCGACCCCACGTTCTGGGACGTCGCCATCGGCGGCATGGTGGGCGTCGTCAACGATCCGAACGGCACGGCGCGACGCATCTCGGTGGGCGCACCGTACAAGATCGCGGGCAAGTCCGGCACCGCGCAGGTGTTCAGCGTCAAGCAGAACGAGAAGTACAACGAGAAGGACGTCTCCGAGCGCATGCGCGACCACGGCCTGTTCATAGCGTTCGCTCCAGCCGACGACCCGAAGATCGCCGTCGCCGTGGTGGTCGAGAACGGGCGCAGCGGCAGCGGCACCGCCGCGCCAATTGCACGAAAAATCATCGATGCCTTCCTGTTGCCGCAGGAAGCCACGGCCGCCGGCGCGACGACGCCCGGCGCCGAGCCCGCCGCGCCAGCCGCGGCCCCACCGCCCCCGGGAGGCATCGAGGAATGAAAACCGAGATCGCCGGACCGGGCTATTCGAGTCGCGCACAGCGGACGTTCACCATCACCGGCCGGCTGCTCGAGGCCCTGCACCTCGACGGTCCGCTGCTGCTGTCGGTGCTGGCCGTGTGCGTGGCCGGACTCGTCGTGCTCTACAGTGCCGCGGGCGAGGAAATCGACGTGTTCCTCGCACAGGCTGCCCGCGTCGGGCTCGCGCTAGGCGTGATGGTCGCCGTCGCGCAGATTCCTCCGCGCATCATGCGCATCGCCGCGCCGTGGCTGTATGCGATCGGCGTGCTGCTGCTCGTCGCCGTCGCGATAAAGGGCGACATCGCCATGGGCGCGCAACGCTGGCTCGACCTCGGCTTCGTCCGGTTCCAGCCGTCGGAGATCATGAAGCTCGCGGTGCCGCTCGCCTGCGCGTGGTACCTGCACGATCGCCCGCTGCCGCCCGATTTACGTTCGCTCCTGGTGCTCGGCGTGGCGATCCTCGTCCCGGTGCTGCTGATTGCGGAGCAGCCGGACCTCGGCACCGCGCTGCTCGTCGCCGCGGGTGGCGCGCTCGTCGTGCTGCTGGCCGGCCTGCAGTTCCGCTACATCGTGGGCCTTGGCGCCGCGGCGGCGGCGGCCGTGCCGGTGGCGTGGCACTTCCTGCACGACTACCAGCGACGGCGCGTCCTGACGTTCCTCAATCCGCAGGAGGACCCGCTCGGCGCCGGCTACCACACGATCCAGTCGCAGATCGCAATCGGCTCGGGCGGCCTCTTCGGCAAGGGCTACATGAACGGCAGCCAGGCCCAGCTCGAGTTCCTGCCCGAGCGCTCGACCGACTTCATCTTCGCGGTCATCGGCGAGGAATGGGGCCTCGTCGGCCTCGGCGTACTGATGTTCCTCTACATGCTCGTCATCGCGCGCGGGCTGTACATCGCCGTGCAGGCGCAGGACACGTTCTCGCGGCTCATGGCCGGTGCGCTGACGCTCACCTTCGCCGTGTACGTGTTCGTCAACAGCGGCATGGTCGCCGGGCTGCTGCCCGTCGTGGGCGTGCCGCTGCCGCTCGTCAGCTACGGCGGCACCTCGATGGTGACCCTCATGGCGGGCTTCGGTATCCTGATGTCCATCCACTCCCGTCGGAAACTGGTCTCAACGTGATCCGCCCCCGCCCGCGGCACCGGTTGCCGCGTCGTCTGCTGCCCGTGGTTCTCGCTAGCGCCGGGGCGCTTGCCGCGACGCCCGCCCCGGCGCTCGACCGGACGCGCGAGGACGTGTCCCGGTTCATCGCCGAGATGAACGAGCGCAACGGCTTCGATCCCGACGAACTCGGTGCGATCTTCGCGCAGGTCGAGTCGCGTCCGGCGATCGTGGCCGCCATCTCGCGGCCGGCCGAGAAGACGCTGACCTGGGGCGAGTACCGCGCGCGGTTCATCACCGACCGTCGCGTCGCACGGGGCGCGGAGGTGTCGCGCGCCGAGGCGGAGGCCCTGCAGGAGGCTTCGGCCACCGGCGTGCCCGCAAACGTGCTGCTGGCGATCGTCGGCGTGGAGACGTTCTACGGCGAGAAAACGGGCTCCTACCGCGTGATCGACGCGCTCGCGACGCTCGCTTTCGATTACCCGCCGCGGAGCAGGTTCTTCCGCGGCGAGCTCGAGCAGTACCTCGTCATGACGCGCGAGGAGTCGCTCGACCCGCTCGCGCCGCTCGGATCGTATGCCGGCGCAATGGGCGTCCCGCAGTTCATGCCGTCGAGCTATCGCCGGTTCGCGGTGGACGGCGACGCCGATGGCCGCCGCGACCTGTGGGGCGACTGGAGCGACGTGTTCGCGAGCGTCGCAAATTACCTGAAGCTGAACGGCTGGCATCCGGGCGAGCCGGTGATGGCCGCCGCCGACGTCTCGGGCGCCGACCTCGACGGACTGCCGGGCGACAAGCTGGCGCTTACCCAGACGGTGAAGTCGCTGCAGGACCGCGGAGTGAAGTTCACGACGACGCTCGGCCCCGACGCCCCGGCGGTGCTGATCGCGCTTAACCCGGCCTACGCGATCGGCTTCTTCGCCGCCCAGCCGCTGATCGCCTTCATCGGGCTCGGCGCAGTGGTGCTGTGCGTCACCGGCGGCGAGGCGCTCTACGCCGACATGGGCCACTTCGGCAAGCTGCCGATCCGCATCGCGTGGTACGGCTTCGTGATGCCGG
>JBBIVG010000127.1:6316-8963 GCA_037439865.1 Nevskiaceae bacterium | reverse complement strand
CCGCAACGTCCGAGCGGCGTGACAGCGCGGGACATTTCTTGACTTGGCGGGACCGCCGCAAATCGCCGACACCCACCGGCGTTCCGCGTTCCTGTAACGGATTGGCCCCCGTGCCGGTCTATTGGAGCGAAGGCGAACGCCCAACGAGGCCCAGATGCGCAACGACCGCCAGAGCCCACGACCGTCCGAAATCACGCCGCTCGACGTCTATCTCGATCGCCGGAGCCTGATCGCTGGTCTCGCCGCCGGGTTGCTTGGTTTCGGCGCTGCTCCGGCCCTGGCTGCGGCCGAACTCAAGTTCACGCGAAGCCCGCGGTACAGCACGTCGGAGCCTGCGAATTCCTTCGAAGATATAACGACTTACAACAACTTTTATGAATTCGGCACAAGTAAGGAGGACCCCTCGCGCCGCGCTGGTTCCTTCCACCCGCGCCCATGGAGCGTCACCGTCGCGGGAGAGGCCGAACTCACGGGAACGTTCACGCTCGAGGACCTCCTGAAGGGGCATCCGCTGGAGGAACGGATCTACCGCCTGCGCTGCGTCGAGGCGTGGTCCATGGTGATTCCGTGGATCGGCTTCCCGCTGGGCGATCTGCTGCAGCGTTTCCGGCCGACCTCGCGCGCGAAATACGTCGCCTTCAAGACCGTGCTGCGGCCCGGTGAAATGCCGGGCCAGCGCTTTCCCGTGCTCGACTGGCCGTACGTCGAGGGATTGCGCATCGATGAGGCGATGCACCCGCTCACGATTCTCGCCGTGGGACTCTATGGCCAGGTGCTGCCGAACCAGAACGGAGCGCCGCTGCGCCTCGTCGTGCCCTGGAAGTACGGCTTCAAGGGCATCAAGTCCATCGTCGAGATCCGGTTCACCGAGCGCCAGCCACCGACCAGCTGGAACCGGTCGGCACCCGGCGAGTACGGCTTCTACGCCAACGTGAACCCGAACGTGGACCACCCCCGCTGGAGCCAGGCGAAGGAGCGGCGCATCGGCAGCGGCCTCTTCGCGCCGCGCCAGCCGACGCTGATGTTCAACGGCTACGCCGACCAGGTCGCCGGGCTCTACCGCGGCATGGACCTGGCGAAGAACTACTGAGCGGTTCGAAAGTGTTCGGCGGTCCGTCGATCGTGCTGCGTCGCTACGCGAAGCCCCTGCTTTTCGCTGCATGCATGCTGCCGCTCGCCTGGCTGCTCGTCCGTGCGTTCGGCGTGGCCGGCGCGAATCTCGGGGCAAACCCGATCGACGAACTGCAGGATCGCCTCGGCGGCTGGGCGCTGCGCCTGCTCCTGCTCACGCTGTGCATCAGCCCGCTCGCCGTCAGCCTGCGCAAGCCGTGGCTCGTGGGCCTGCGGCGGATGCTCGGCCTCTTCGCCTTTACCTACCTCTGCCTGCACTTCGCGAACTGGCTCGTGCTCGACCAGTGGTTCGACGGACGCGCCATCGTCGCCGACATCGCGAAGCGGCCGTACATCACGCTCGGATTCGCGGCCTTCCTGATGCTGCTGCCGCTCGCCGTCACGTCCACCGCGGGATGGATGCGTCGGCTCGGGAAGAACTGGCACCGGCTGCACCGCCTGATCTACCCGGCCGCGATCCTCGGCTGCGTTCACTTCTGGTGGCAGGTGAAGGCGGACTGGCGCGAACCGGCGGCCTATTCCCTGGTGCTCGCAGTGCTGCTCGGCTGGCGCATGCGGCGCGCGATGATACGCCGGTCAAGAGCCCGTGCTGCGGAGCTTGATCCACGTGTGGACGAACACCGAGCCCACGATCAGCAATACCCCAAAGTAGAAGGCCGCCGAAAGGTCGCGCTGCTCGCCGAGCAGCACGATCGCCAGCAGCACGGCGTACACGGGCTCGAGGCTGATGGCGAGCTGCGCCGTGAATGCGCTCGTGTGCCGCAGGGCTCGCAGTGAAAGCGTGAACGGCAGGAGGGTGCACGCGATGGCCAGCGTCATCAGCAGCGTGAAGTCCCGTTCGCCGGGCCACGCGAATGCCTGACCGCCCGGCCAAAGCGCGGCGACGAGCGTCAGGAAGGCGGTGCCAGCCGCGAGTTCCACCCAGGTCATGAGCAGCGGATCGGCGCGCTCCACGTAGCGCTTGTTGAGCGACCCGAAGACCGCGACCAGGAGCGCGGAGATCACGCCCACGGTGATCCCGAGGCGCATGCCTTGCGGCGTCCCGCCGACCACGAGCGCCACGCCCGGCAGCGCGACGACGCCGATGCCGAGCTCGCGGGGGTCGAACGGCCGCCGCGCGATCCGCGGCTCGATGACGGCCATGAAGATCGGCGCGATCGCCATGCAGGTTGCCGCGACCGATGCATTCGAGAGCTTGATCGCCCCGTAGAACGTCAGCCAGTGAAGCGCGATGACGACGCCCACGGCGGCGAATCGACCGAGCGTGCGGCGATCTGCTTCACGCAGGGAGGCCCAGACCGGGGGCCACGCCGCGATGGCCGCCACGACGATCAGCATGCGCCACCAGACGAGCGGCAGCGCCGGCAGGCTGATCAGCTTGCCGAGGATCGCCGTGAAGCCCCACAGGACGACGCAGAAATGGATCTGCAGCAGGGCCTTGCGGACTGGCGGCATGCAGCCGGCGCCTACGCCCCCACTGCCTTCTTCTTCCTCTCCTGGTACCGCTTCACCATGG
>JBBIVG010000127.1:0-6216 GCA_037439865.1 Nevskiaceae bacterium | reverse complement strand
GCGGTGATGTGCCGCGACTCGAGCACGTCCGAGCACGCGCCGGACATGCCGATGACCGCGCGCTTGAAGATCTCGGGCCCTTCGAAGATCCAGTTCGTGTCGCCATACAGGCGCGTGAGGTCGGCGTATCGCGTCCCCATGCCCTCCACGACCAGCGTGTTGCGCGCGTCGCTGTCGCAGCCGAGGCGCTCGGCGAGCACGCCCTCCTCGCGGTCCGTCGCCTCGAGCACGACGGCGGCGCATCCGTCGCCAAAAAGGACGGCCACACCGCGGTTGTTCCAGTCCATGAAGGCGCTGATCAGTTCGCCGCCGAGCACGAGCGCGTTGCGCACGACGCCCGTGCGGATCATGGCGGTCGCCGTGCTGAGGCCGTACAGGAAGCTCGTGCACGCGGTGTTGACGTCCATCGCCGCGGCCTTCTTCGCGCCGAGCCGCACCTGGATGCCCGACGCCTGGTTCGGCACCTGGTCGTCGAAGCTGCAGGTCCCGAAGATGATCAGCTCGATGTCGGCAGGGTCCATGCCGGCCGCGGCGAGCGCACGCCGGGCCGCGACGTAACCGAGTTCCTCCAGCTTCACGTGCGAGACCCGGCGTTCCTTGATGCCGGTGCGGCTCACGATCCACTCGTCGTTCGTCTCGAGGATCGACTCGAGGTCCGCGTTGGTCAGGACGGCCGGCGGCAGGCACTTGCCCCAGCCCGTGATGGCAGCGTAGGTCACCGGAGCTCCCCCGGGTGAACGGAAAGGCGACACTCTACCAGCCTGCCGCCCGAGGCTCACCAGTTCGGACGCATAGCCCTTCGGTGCGGCGCCTGCGCGCCCGGATCACGCCCCCTGGTCGCGCGGCGACCGGCTGAACAGGGCCTTGATCGTCCACGCGAGCGTGTCGCGGCGGAACATCAACCGGAGCAGGTGCTTCGCCTCCGGGGCGCTGATCCGCGCTTCGCAGGGCAGGAAGCCGGCGAGTCCCGTCATGAGCAGCGTATCCCCCTCGACCGCCGCTCCCTCGATGCGAAGCGCGAGCTTCACCTGCGGTGTCTTGATCTGCATCGTCGGGCCTCAGGCCACCGTCCTGGCCGATGACGGCCAGTCGGCGAGCCGCGATCCGTTGCGTCCGGCCGCGCGACCGGAAATCATGCACTCGGTCAGGTAGGTTCCGTTCTGGTAGAGGTTCGAGACCATCGAACCCAGCTCGCCGGCTTCGTAGAGGCGCGGGATCGGTCGACCTGCGTGATCGAGCACCTCCGACTCGATGTTGCGCCGCGCGCCGCCGCTCGTGCAGACGATCGCCGGGTCCACGCGCACCGCGTAATACGGCGGCTGGGCGATCGGTTGGAGCGTGGCAGGATTGCGGCCGAATTCTTCATCGCGCCCGGCCCGGCATGCTGCGTTGTAATCGGCCACCGCCTTTTCGACGGCCGCCGGCTCACGGCCGATCTTGCGCGCGAGCTCCGCCAGCGAGTCGGCTCGCACCATCCAGCCGCGCTCGATCTCGGCCGAGTTGTCGTCGCTCCAGTCGTAACCGCTCACGATGGTGTTCCAGCCCATCACCTTGATCACGAGGCAATTGTTCGCGCGGGTCACCTCGTCGAAGATCATGTGGACGGGCCACACGCGATGGTGCGGCGTGTCGACGTAGTGCCCGCAGCGCTTTTCCTTGTAGTGCGTGAGCTGCAGCTCCGCGGTCTCGTTGTAGAAGCGCCGGCTCTCGGCGTCGATCTCGATCCAGCTGAATGTCTGCCAGAAGATGTTCCGCATGAAGATGGAGTCGTACTCCGGAACCTTGAAGCCGGGCCAGATCCCGCCCGACTGGCCGAAGTTCCGCAGGTGCCAGAGGTCGGCGCCCGCCCTCTGCAGGATCTTGACGCCTTCACCCACGTTGCCCGGTGTCCCGAGTGGGTACGCCTCCGCCAGTCCGAAATAGTCGCGGTGCATCTGTGGGTTGGCCGCGAATCCGCCCGTGGCCATGACGACGGCGCGGCGCGCCTTCACGCTGCGTCGCACGCCATCCTGCTCGACAACCGCTCCGAAGACCTCCAGCGTGTCCGGGTCCTGCACGAGGTCGACGATCTTCGTCCCGTACTGCACCTTGATGCGCGGGCGCTTCGCGACGTTGGCGTCGAAGGCGAGCCAGACGCCGGAGGGAATCGGCAGGATCGTGGCCGTGTATGCGACGGCCTCCTCCGCGCCGAGATCCGGGAACTCACGCACGACTTCGCGCTCGCTGAAACCCGTGCCCTTGATGAAGCGTGCGCCCGCCTCCGTCGCCCGGGCCTGGATCCAGGGCTCGAGCTCGACCATCGCCTTCGCCCAAGCCTGCAACATGTCCTCCGGCACCGGATTGGTCGCGCTCATGACGCGCTGGTAGTCCGCCAGCGCCTGCGCGTTCTTCGATATCAGCAGCGACTGCCCCGACACCCGGGTGTTGCCGCCCGCAAGCTCGCGGGGCAGCTTCTCGATCATCAGGATTTCGCAGGACGGGTCTAGATCGTGTGCCTCAATCGCGGCGCTGGCTCCCGCGAGGCCGTAACCCGCGATGAGAAGATCGGTCTCGAGATCCCAGTGCTTGATTCCGTGCATTCCCGCCATGGCGCGTCTCTCCTGCCAGTTGGGGCGAGATTGCGCCGCACGGCCGCCGGTCGCATAACAACTCGAATGAGATGCACACAACTCCTGGTTGTTGCACCGGGCGCGCGGGATTACGATCCGGCGGGTGGAACTCAGGCAGTTGCAGCATTTCCTCGCCGTCATCGAGACCCGGAGCTTTTCCCGCGCCGCGGAGCGCCTCGGCCTCTCGCAGCAGGCCATCTCAAAGAGCGTGCGCTCACTCGAATCCGACATCGGTGCGGCACTGCTCGATCGACACGCCCAGCCGCTCGCTCCAACGGCCATCGGCCGACTGCTGGCCGCGCGGGCATCCACCATCAACGGGGAGATCCAGGCATTCGAGGACCGATTGCGCGCGCGAGCCGACACACGCATCCGACGCATCCGCATCGGAACCAGCCCGACCGCGACGCCGGCCATCGTGACGCCTGCCGTGCTCTCCGCCACGCGGCAGCAGCCCGGCCTACGCATCGACGTTGCCGCCGGCTTGCGCCGCGACCTGCTCCCGCAAGTCGAGCAAGGTGCGCTGGACCTCGCGGTGTGCCTCGACATCGAGGAGCGTCACGGGCGTCGGCTTGCGCGTGAAGTCCTGTGCCACGACGAATATGCCGTGGTCGCCGGCCGCCGCAACCCGCTGGGGCGACGGGACGATCTGCAGGCCGCCGAACTGGCCGATGTGCCCTGGATCCTCGGCCGGAACCTGGGCGACATCGCGGCTGCATGGGCGGCGGTATGGGCCGCGGCTGGCCGGACCGCACCGCTCCCGTCGATCGAAACCACGTCGCTCGAATTCTGCCGCCTCGCGCTGAGGGACTCGCCCTACGTCACGATCCTGCCCAGGTCACTCATCGCCGGTGATGTAGCCGCGCGGCGGCTGCAGATCATCCCCGTGGTGGACTTCGCCTGGCGCCGGCCCATCGCTCTGTATTACCGGCGCAGGCCTGCGCCCGCAGGGGATGCCGAGTTGCTGATCTCTGCCCTGCGCGCTGCCGCTGCCGACTGGCTCGACTGAGCGCGATGCAATTGCCGCGTCGTTCACGCTGTGGAATGATCCGGCGACACGGCGGTTTCACCGCGATGGATACGCCGACGGTCAGCGACGGGAGCGCCGATTGATTACCGACATCGACGTCTGGAAATTCATCCACATCCTGCTCTTCGTCTATTGGCTCGGCGCGGATCTTGGCGTGTTCCTGCTGGCACTGGCTGCCAAGCAGAGCGATCTCAAGTTCGGCGAGCGAGCGCTGGCGTTGCGCATGGCGATGAAGATCGACGTGCTGCCGAGGCTGTCGTTCGCCCTGATGTTCCCGGTCGGCCTGGAATTGTCCGCCGCCAGGAGCCTCGTTGATCCGTCACTGGGCGTGCGCGCGCTGTCCTGGGCCGTCTCGGCCGTGTGGGTTGCGATCGTCATCGGCATGGTGCGCTCACAGGATGCCCGGCGTTCCGCGTCGTTGAAGCACGCCAACGTGCTGCTGCACTGGGCCCTGTTCATCGTCGTGACCGCAATTGGTGTCACTTCCGTGCTCGGCCACGGCCCGTTCCCGGCCGGCTGGCTCGGCTGGAAGATCCTGCTCTTCGGCCTGATCTTTTTCTGCGGGATCATGATCGACCGCGAGTTCGACCCGTGTCCCCTGCATTCGCGCGGCTTGCGGCCGAAGGCTCGACGCCCGACATCGAGCACGCGATCAGCCGCGGGGTCGACCGCTGCATCCGCTGGGTGCTGACGCTCTACGCGCTCGTCGTCGTGATCGCGTTCCTCGGTACGGCCCGCCCTTAGCCATGCCCATCGCGAACATCAACAACCACTCGATGTACTACGAGGTCCTCGGCCAGGGTGATCCCGTGCTGTGCATGGGCGGCTGGGGCACGTTCTGCCACGAGAACCACGGGCACCTGGCGCGGGGACTCACGGATCGCTACCAGGTGATCGTGTTCGACTACCGCGGCATCTGCGACTCCGGCGACGACTTGAGCGTGCCCTCGACGATGGAACTGCACGCGAACGACGCGATCGGACTGCTCGACCACCTCGGTCTTTCGAACGTGCACCTCATGGGCCTGGTCGGGATCGGCGCGTGCGTGTGCCAGGAGATTGCGATCCGCCGGCCCGACCTCGCGCGCAGCATGCTCAACATGGGCGCCTGGTGCGAGGTGGACGACTTCCTGCGGGACCAGCTCGAGATGTTCCGCTGGATCCACCGCGACCTCGGCTTCTACTCGTTCCAGAAGGCAGTGACGCTGCTGTCGTTCGACGCCGAGTACTACAACGCGAACAAGGAGCGCCTGCTCGGGCCCCAGGGCGGCTGGAAGGAGCTGAACGGGCGGTACCCGGCGCACTCGCGGCTGATCGACGCCTGCGTCGGCTTCGAGTCGAAGGACCGGCTGCACCAGATCCGCCGCCCTTCATTGATCATCCACGCGGGCAAGGACGTGGTGACTGCGCCGCGCAACACGATCCCGATCGAGCGCGGCATCCCCGGTGCCACGGGGATCCTGTGGGAAGACGTCGCCCACGTCGTCGCAGGCAAGGAGCAGAAGATCCGCTTCGCGAAGACGCTGTTCGAATGGCTGGAATCGAACTGACTGGCGGCTCCCGCGGCAACCGGATTTTCGATCAGTCCCGCGAGGTGTAGGTCTCGAGCGTCCCGTAGCCGCGCTGGTCGATGCGATCGAGGCGTGCCGCCAGCGGCGGATGCGTCTTGTAAAGCTCAGCCAGGCTGGCCGACCCGGTTCCGAGAGCGGCCATCTTCTGCAGCACCGCATACAGCGCCAGCGGATTCATGCCGGCCCGAGCGAGGTAGAACTCCGCAGCCTCGTCGGATCGATACTCCGCGTCGCGGTCAAGCGACGTCAGCATGATGGCCGCACCGTTCTTTTCCACGTATCGCCTTGCATAGCTCGCAGCGGCAGTCTCGTTACCCACGTTGACTTCCCGCAGCGCCGCGTCCTTTCCAGCGGACGCCAGTTCCTGCTTGCGGATCACGTTGTAGTGATCGCGCTGCACGCAGTGGCTGATTTCGTGGCTCAGCGCCGCCGCGAGCTCGGCATCCGATGCCAGCAGCTCGTACAGGCCACGCGTCAGCAGAATGTAGCCGCCGGGTGCGGCGAACGCATTGACTTCGGGTGTGTCGATGACGCCGAACGTCCACGGAAGGTCGGGCCGACTGGTCTGCGAGGCGACCCACCGTCCGACGAGGTTGACGCGTCGCTGTGCCTCCGGATCGTTCCACAGGGGTCGTGCACCCAGAATGCGTCCGGCGATCTGCGGACCGAGCGCGAGTTCCTCAGCGGCAAGTTCGGCCTCGGCCTTCGGAGCCGCCTTGGTCGCGCTGTCCAGCTTTGCGTTGTTGACCTTGGAGCCCGCGCTGCTGCCGAGTGCGCCGAGCAGCCCGCTGACGGACTTGACCAGCGCGGCGGCCGAGGGCGCGGCGCTCGCCACCGACGTTGCGCCTGGGTCCGCTCGCCTGGCCTCTCCGGCGTATGCGACGCTCGTCGCCGTCCAGCCGTGTTCCCGGGCATACGCCGCCGCGGTCGCCGCATCGACGCGATACCCGATCATCGTGTCGAGCTGCGCCTTGTTGAACGCCGCCGACCTGAGGTCGCTTTCGTC
>JBBIVG010000126.1:0-8993 GCA_037439865.1 Nevskiaceae bacterium | reverse complement strand
CGCGGCCGAGCTCGCCCCGCGCACCGGCGTGCCGTTCTCGCTGTCGAAGCTCAGCGTGGCTCCGGGAGGAAACTTGATGGCCCGGGCGCGGGCCGCACGTCGCACCGCGCTCGAAGCCGAAGCCGAGCGCGTGGGCGCCGAGCTCATCGTGTTCGAGACCGAGTCGAGCGAGGAGGAGCCTGCGGCGGAACCGGCAGCCGCAGCGGCTCCGGTTGCGGCCGCGGCAGCGGAGATGGCCAGTGCGAGCGCGCCGGCGGTTCGCGCCGTCGAGCCGGCGGCCGTGAAGAAGCACGGTCGCGTCATGGCGTCGCCGGCGACACGCCGCCGTGCGCGCGAAGCGGGCATCGACCTCGCGCAGGTCGCAGGTTCGGGCCCGAGTGGGCGCATCACGCGCCAGGATTTCGAGTCGGCCCTCAGCGGCGCCGCGGCACCGCAGGAACCGGTCGCCGCGGTTCGCGCGACGGGGCTCGTGAAGCGGACCGGCACCGACGAGGTGAAGATCATCGGCGTGCGGCGGGTGATCGCCAGTCGCATGACGGACGCGAAGCGGAACATCCCGCACTTCGCGTACGTCGAAGAGGTGGACGTCACCGAGCTCGAATCACTGCGGCAGCACCTGAACGAGCGACTCCCGGCGGGCGCGCCGTCGCTCACGTACCTGCCGTTCATCGCGGCCGCCCTCGTCCGTGTGCTCGAGAAGTATCCGCAATGCAACGCGTTGTTCGACGCCGAGCGCAACGTCGTCGTCCGACACCACGGCGTGCACCTCGGGGTGGCGACGCAGACGCCGGACGGTCTCAAGGTGCCGGTCGTGCGGCACGCCGAGGCGCTCACGCTGTGGGAACTCTCGGAGGAGATCCGCCGCGTGTCGGAAGCGGCCCGCACGAGCAAGGTCACGAAGGAGGAGCTGACGGGCTCCACCATCACGATCACCAGCCTCGGCAAGCTCGGCGGCATCGTCTCGACGCCGATCATCAACGCGCCGGAGATGGCGATCATCGGCGTGAACAAGGCCGTCGAGCGCCCGATGGTCATGGGCGGTGCGGTGGCGATACGTCGCATGATGAACCTGTCGTCGTCCTTCGATCACCGCTACGTGGACGGGTACGACGCAGCCGCCATGATCCAGGCGCTGAAGGACCTGCTCGAGCACCCGGCAACCATCTTCATCCCCGGTTAGACTGATGCACACCCTCGAATCCGATCGACAGCTCCAGGACGCAAGTCGCATGACCACGAACCCCCAGGCACGCCCGGCCTTCGGCACCGTACTGGCCGACCAGATGGCGATCGCGCACTTCCGCAACGGCCAGTGGACGGCGCACGAGATGCGCCCGACCGGGCCAATCGAGATCCATCCGGCGGCGCACGTGCTGCACTACGCGAGCACCTGCTTCGAGGGCTTCAAGGCGTACCGCTGGGCCGACGGCAGCGTGCGCGTGTTCCGCATGGACAAGCACATCGCGCGCCTGCGCCAGAGCGCGCGGCTGCTCGCCCTGCCCGAGCCCGAGGCTGCGCAGCTCGCGACGATGATCCTCACCGTGATCGACCGGGTGCGCTCACAGGTGCCGGAGCCACCGGGAGCGCTCTACATGCGCCCGCTGCTCTACGGGACGACGCCGAACATCGGTGCGGCTTCGCAGCCCTCGAACGAGGCGACGCTCATCGTGCTCGCGAGCCCCGTGTGGGACTATTTCGCGGGCGGCATGAAGCCGCTCCGCATCTACGTCGAGGACGAGAAGCACCGCACCGCGGACCACCTCGGCATGGTGAAGACCGGCGGCAATTACGCGGCAGCCATGGGGCCGACGCTCGCCGCGCGCGACGCGCACAAGGTCGACCAGGTGCTGTTCTGTCCGGGCGGTTCGGTGCAGGAGACGGGTGCCGCGAACTTCCTGCTGCTCCGCGACAAGCACATCCTCACGCGCAGCCTCGATTCGACGTTCCTGCACGGCGTGACCCGCGACTCGCTGCTCGCGATGGCGCGCGAGATGGGCTTCAAGGTCGAGGAGCGCGTGTTCGACGTGGCCGAGATGCTGGAGTGGGTCAAGACGGGCGAGGCCGCGCTGTCCGGCACGGCCGCCGTGCTCGCGGGCGTGGGGACGCTCGTGCATCGCGGGCGCGAGCACCGGGTCGGCAATGGAGAGGTGGGCCCGGTGACGAAGCAATTGCGCGCGGCGCTCGTCGCGATCCAGACGGGTGATGCGCCGGATACCCACGGTTGGCTGACCAGGGTCTGAGCGCCACGCATCGCCCGGGTCTCGCCATCGTGACCGGGGCGGGCAGCGCCTCGGGCATCGGTTTCGCCATCGCGCGTGAGCTCGGCCGCACGGGGCAACGACTCGTCATCGCCTCCACGACGGATCGCATCCACGAGCGGGCCGCGGAATTGCGCGGCGAAGGCGCCGACGCACGCGGCGTGGCCTGCGACCTGGCGACCGACGAAGGCGTGGCGGCGCTGGTCGGCGCGACGGCTGGCGAGGACCCGGACGTGCTGGTCAACAATGCCGGCATGGCGGTGCTCGGCGACATGGACGCGCTTGCCGACCTCGACGCAACCACGCTCGACGCGTGGCGCCGCTCCATCGAGCGCAATCTCACGACGACCTTCCGCGTGACGCGCGCATTCCTTCCGGGCATG
The DNA here is from genome assembly GCA_037439865.1 of Nevskiaceae bacterium. Taxonomy (GTDB): domain Bacteria; phylum Pseudomonadota; class Gammaproteobacteria; order Steroidobacterales; family Steroidobacteraceae; genus RPQJ01. The sequence goes on along the minus strand of JBBIVG010000126.1, from coordinate 6,352 downwards.
AAGCGGCGTGGCTACGGTCGGGTCGTGAACATTTCTTCCACGACGGGCGCGGTCGCGGGTGTCGCAGGGGATGCAGCGTACGCGGCCGCCAAGGCGGGCATCGTCGGGTTGACGCGATCGGTCGCGCTCGAAGCGGCGCGATTCGGCGTCACCGTGAATGCGGTCGCGCCCGGATGGATCGCCACCGGGTCGCAGACCGGGCGCGAAGCGGCCGCAGGCCGACGGACGCCGGTCGGCCGCTCCGGTACACCGGACGAAGTGGCCGCGCTCGTCGCGTTCCTGGCGTCGCCCGGTGCGTCGTACGTCACCGGACAACTGCTCGTCGTGGACGGCGGCAACTCCGTCGTCGAGGACCTGAATACGTGAACGCCCCCGTGGTGTTCGTGAGCGGAGCCGCCGGCGGGATCGGGGCGGCCGTGGTGCGTCGCTTTTCCAGCGCAGGCTGGCGCATCGTGGCCTCGGACCGCGAGGCCGCGTTCCTCGACAGCCTCGATGCCGCCAACGTCGTTGCCAGGCTGCCGGGCGACGTGCGCGATCCAGCGGCCTGCCGCTCGATCGTCGAGCGGGCCGTGCGCGAGGCAGGCCGTCTCGATGCGCTCGTGAACTGCGCGGGCGTGTGGCGCGAGGGCCCGGTCGAGTCATGCAGCGAAGCGGATTTCGACGCCGTCGTGGACGTGAACCTGAAGGGCACCTTCTTCCTGTGCTCGGCCGCCATCCCGCACCTGAAGCGCACTCGCGGCGCGATCGTCAACATCTCGAGCGATGCGGGGCACCAGGGAAACACGGGCGCCGCGGCGTATTGCGCATCGAAGGGCGGAGTGACGCTGTTCACGAAGGCTCTCGCGCTCGAGCTCGCGCCGGACAGCGTGCGGGCGAACGTCGTCTCGCCGGGCGACGTGGACACCCCGATGCTGCGCTTCCAGGCCGAGAGATACGGCGAAGGCGATCCCGAGGCCTACCTGCGGCGCATCCTCGACAGGTATCCGCAGGGCGCGAGCGCGCGTTTCATCCGCGCAGACGAGGTGGCCGCGCTAGTGCATTTCCTTTGTTCGCCGGAAGCGTCGGCGATCACCGGCGCCGACCTCGCGGTCGACCAGGGCTACTCGGCTGGAAAGTAGCGCGACCTCAGGCCCGCCCGCGGACCATCGGCAGCGCGCCCTGCAGCGCCGACCACGCGAGCGCTGCGATCGCAATCATCGCGCCCACGCTGCCGAGTCCGATCGCGCGCTCCTGCGCCGGGAGCGACCCGAGCAGCGAGCCGGTGGCCGTCAGCAACGCGGGCGTGAGCAGGATCCCGCCCGCCGCCACCGCGGCGACCGCAAGACCGCCCAGCAGGGCATTGCGACCCGCGTTGCGCCGCAACGCCGCGAGCAGCCGGAAGTATTCATCGTCCTCGGCCGCGAGCAGCTCGCGAACCGGGGCGCGGCGTGTCGTTGCCGACAGGCGGGCCTCGAGCCGGGCAGCGAAATCCGACGAAAGCGCGGGTCGAGGCAAGTGTTCGGCCAGGTGCGCGTCCAGCGCGGCGAACGACTCGAGCCAGCCCCGGCACCGGGCGCAGGCGTGCACGTGGGCGCGGACGGCGCGGGCGCGATCCGGCGCCAGCGAGCCGTCGCTCAGGTCCACGAGATCGAACTCGTATTCCGCGCAGGGCGGCAGCAGGTTCACGTCGTTCATGCGGCTTTGACCTCGTCGGGCCCGGCGAGCTCCATCAGTCGCTTGCGAGCCCGGTGCAGCAGGTTCTTGACGGTCCCGAGCGGCATGCCCAGCTGCTCAGCTACCGCCTCGTAGGAGCGGTCTTCCAGGTAGAAAAGCCGCACCGCTTCCTGCTGGTTGCGTGGCAGGGTGTCCACCAGTCGAAGAAGATTTTCGCGCTCGGGGTCACCGGCGGGGCCCGTCGCGATGCTGGCCGCCGCGTGCGTCGCCTCGGCGGATTCCGGGTCGTCGAAGGAGACGGTCGGGCGGCGGCGACGCAGTTCCATGAGGCAGGTGTTGCGGGTGATCGCGTAGATCCAGGTGCCGAGGGCGGCGCGCCCGTCGAACCGGGGTAGCGCCTTCCAGACACGCACGAAGGTCTCCTGGGCGGCGTCCTCGGCGGCCGCGCGGTCCCTGAGGATCGAATACGCGAGCCGGAACACGCGGTCCTGGAATGCGGGTACGAGGAGGTCGAAGGCCCGGGCATGGCGACCCGCGGCCAGGTGCTCTTCGATCCCGGCGTCCATGCGACTTTATACGCCGGAAGGGGCCCCAGGGTTGCATGCGGAACCCCCGGGAAGAGGGCTGCAACCTTCCGGGCGGCCCGTGCATATAACCTGCACACACCCCGGAGGTTGCCCAATGGATTCGGACGTCGTTGCACTGTTCATCCCGATCGTCGCCATCGTAATGTCCCTCATGATCCCGATCGTCTACACGATCATGGATTACCGGCGCCGGCGCGACATCGTCGAGGCGAACCATCGCGAGCGGCTGGCCGCGATCGAGCGCGGCATGGAGATCCCGCCGCTGCCGGAGTCCTTCTACCAGCCGATCGAGCGCAGGCGCCGGCCGGGCTCGGCGCTGCTGCCGGGCCTCATCTGGCTGTTCATCGGCGTCGGCCTCTACATGGGACTCGCAGCGGTCGCCGGCCGGGACGTCGCCAACTTCGCGCTGATCCCGGCAGGCGTCGGTGCCGCATTCCTGATCTATTACTTCGTCGAGGGACGCAAGGCAGCCGCGGCGGAAGCGCCGGGCGGCGCTGGCGGTCCGGATTCCGGGAGCGGCGCGTGAGCATCGCGGCAGGTCCGGGCGCGTGAGGCTTCCCGGCCCGGACCTGCTCGGGCTGGCCTTCGGCCTGTCCGAGCTCGGCTTGTCACTCGCGAAGCGCTCCGGCACGGACTCCCGGACCACCGACCGTCGTTCGCTGCGCCGGCTCTGGACGGTGATCCTGCTGAGCGTGGCCGCGGCGATCCTCGCGACGCGGTTCGTGCACGCGGCCGATTCCCGGGTCCTCGCCAGGCTCTATCCCGCCGGAGTCGCGTTGTTCGCCGCCGGCCTCGCGCTCCGCTGGTGGGCAATCGTCCACCTCGGGCGCTTCTTCACCGTGGATGTCGCCGTCGCGGAAGATCACCGGGTCGTGGACAGCGGTCCATACCGCTGGATCCGGCATCCGTCCTACACGGGCGTCTTGGCGGCATTCCTCGGCTACGGTGTCTGCCTCGGCAACTGGGTTTCGCTCGCAGCCGTGACTGTTCCGATCACGTGGGTCTTCCTGAGGCGGATCGAGGTCGAGGAGGCCGCGCTCACGGCGAGACTCGGTGAGCGATACGTCGCTTATGCGCGGCGCAGCAAACGACTGCTGCCGTTCCTCTACTAGCTCCCCGTCCGATTGACCCCGCTGCGGAAGGGCGTATTTTTGGGTGCCCGGCCGCGGCTCGCCGCGGCCCCGGTCAGACGAGGGGAACACCCATGCTCAACGAACTCAACGAATTTCTCGACGAGCAGTCGAAAGGCCTGCGCGACATGGCCGCGAATCTCCGCAAGACGCGCGTGGACGCGGCTCGCAAGGCCGCGATCGAGTCTGCAGCGCGCATCAAGGCGCTCAATGTCCGCGTGCGTGGACTGGCGCGCTCGGGCGTGCGGCTCACCTCCATCTCGCACGGCACCGTGCAGAGCCTGATCGAGCTGCAGTCGGAGATCGTGACCACCGCGCTCGGTGACGCGGCGACCCAGCTCGAGCGCATTGCGCACACCGGAAACGTGCGCGACCTCGCACGCGAGCAGGCCGAAGTGCTGCAGGCGACGCGCGAGCGGATCGTGCACGACGTCGCGCGCGCGATGAGGATCCTCCGGCAGGCGGCCCGTGACGCGCGCAAGGTGGCCGGGCACGAGGCCGAGCCGGTCGTCGCGAAGGCGAAGGGCACGATGCGCAAGGCGAAGCGAACGGTGCGCAAGGCAGAGCGCACGCTGCGCGGTGCCAAGCGCCCGGCCCGCGGAGCCAAGCGCAAGACGACGACCGCGCGGCGGCGGCGCGCCGCGCGCTGATCGAGACGGCCGCTACGGATTGAACGTCAGGGACAGCAGCACCGTCCGGCCCGGCAGCGTGTAGAACTGCGCGTCGCCGATCTCGCTCTCGGCGACGGGGTCGCGCGCGTCCGACAGATTGTAGCCATCCACCCGGACGCGCCACTGCCCGAAACGGTAGCCGATGCCCGCGTCGAGCAGCACGTACGCGTCCGCGACCGCCGTGTTGCCCTTGTTGAGGTAGCGGCTGCCGACGTAGTTCGCGACGGCCGAGGCCTGGAAGCCCTGCGCGGGCGCGAGCACGATGCCCGCTGCGGCGAGATGGTTCGGCGACAGTTCGAGCGTGTTGCCCTTCAGTTGCTGCAGCGAGCCGTCGGGACGCAGGCGGGCGAAATCCGTGAAGGTCGCATCGTGGTAGGCGTAGGTCGCCGCGATGCGCAGGTCACCCGAGATGCGGTAATCGACTTCGGTCTCGAAACCCTTGAACCGCTCGCTGCCCGCGTTTGCGAGTGCGGGCAGCCCGTCGATGTTCTCGCGGATCACGAGGTTTTCGAAGTCCATGTCGAAGTACGACATCTCCCAGTCGATGCGGCCGTCGAGGTGCCGTCCCTTGAGGCCGACCTCCCACGCCGTGGCCGTCTCGGGCTCCAGGATCCGGCCCTCGGCTTCGGGCCCGAAGTCCACCGCGGCCGGCTTGAAGGTGTTCCGATAATCGGCAAATGCGGTGACAGAGTCGCCGCCCGCGCCCCAGAGCCGGTAGCTCGTGCCGATGCTGCCGGACGCGCGAGTATTGGACTGGCTGTCGCTGCTCTTCTCCGGCGGAGTGCCGGTCGGCGCGTGGTAGTCCACGACCTTTCCGTCCATCTGCTCGTCCGTGAGGTTCAGGCGCGCGCCCGCCTGGATGAGCCACCGATCCGTGGCCTGCCAGCCCGCCTGCGCATAGAGGCCGCCGAAGCTGCGCGTGTCGCCGAGTCGCGTGGCCTCGTCGATCGGGAGGTCGCGCGAGTCGGGCGCGTTACTGCCGTCGGGCAGGACCGCGTACTCGAAGTTCCTGCTGTGTTGCGTGCCGTCGCCATACATCCAGTCGAGGCCGACCAGCCACGAGACGTGGCCGATGGGTGCCGGCGCGAAATAGCTGTCGAAGTACAGGTCCATCGTGTTGATGTCCTGGCGGAAGCCGTCGGCGTTCGGCGTCACGCCGTCCGTCGCGAAGTCCTCGCGCAGGAACCCGCGCGTGTTGCTCGCGCTCGTGTAGGCATACGACGCAGTCGTGATCCATTGGCCCTCGCCGATCGTTCGCGTGTAGCGCAGGTTGGCCTGGATGCGATCCTGGTCCTGCTTTGCATCGCTCGGATTGACGTTCGCATCGAGCGGAAAGCGCGGGCTCAGGCCCGAGCCTTCGCGCGGGTGCGGACTGTACGGGTCCTGCCTGAGCGCCACGGCGTCGAGGTCGAATTGCACGAGCCCGGCGCCGGTGTCGGCCGCCGCGCGGTAGAGCAGGTGCCCGCGATCCATGCCCGAGCGATCCTGGCTGTAATCCCGGGTCTCGCCACCGAGCGACAAGGATTGCTTCAACGCGCCCAGCTGCGGCAGGTTCGTGGTCAACGTCGCAAGACCCGTGCCCGGCGTTCCTCCGGCGATGTCCACGCGGGTGGGGGTTTCGCCTGCCGCGTATCGCTGCACGTAGATCACGCCCACGAAACTCGTGGCGCCGTACATCACCGGCGCGGGCCCGCGCAGAACCTCGATGCGCTCCACGTCGTCGAGCGTGAGGGTCGCGAGCGCCGGGTTGAACGTTCCGCCGTACGGAATGCCGTCCACGACCAGTAGGAACGCGTCGAATTCGCGCAGCCCCCACATGCCGGGTACCGAACCGGCCGGTCCCGCGTCGCCGCCCGGTGCGATGTCCACGCCGGCGACCAGTGAGAGAGCCGTGCGCAGGTCGCGTGCGCCGCGCGCGCGGGCCGACTCGCCGTCCACGATCGTGATCATCGCCGGCACCGACTCGAGGTCCGCGCGCAGCTTCGTGGCGCCGACGACGATGAGTTCGATCTCGGGCTCGCTCGTATCGCCCGCGAATGCAGTCGGAGCCCCGAACAGCGCGGCCGAAATCGCAGCAGTAACAGCAAGGGATGCCGGGGATGGTCTGGGAAGAAGCATTCGTTCTCGCGGGTCGGGTCGACGAGGCGCGCAGTCTACCGGATATCATTCCCCAACCCTCACGCGGGGACGGAGGAGGCCTGGCTCAATGAAATCCGCACGCATACACGCATTCACGCAGCAACCCGCTGACATCCGCGTCGAGGAAATCCCGGTGCCGGAGCCCGGCCCGGGCAAGGCACGGATTCGGGTC